>DNPC01000299.1 GCA_003501565.1 Planctomycetaceae bacterium
GACTCCAGTCCTGACACTTTCGGCGACGTTTTCCCAGACGGGCGCCTGCCCAATCTCCGGCGGGGGCGGGCGATACACCTCCACGTTTGACATCGAAGCGATCTTCATTAATCGATGGCTTTCCTCAAAAGAGAAAGCCAGAATCGAATTGCCGTAGTAGTCATTTCTACGGCGAAGCGGCGGACTGGTATCGCGATGATCTACGTCAACGCGCAGGTGATGCCAGAGCTTCCTTTGATAACTGGCGTCGCGAGGCGTCAGCATGACTTGATTGAGGCTAACCTGAACACTCGTCGAATACTCGTAGGTTGTTTGGTGGCGTACGCGATACTTTAGTGAACTCATCGATCAATCAACTCGCACTAGCAGGAGACCGAGAAAAGTGTCTTTGGAATGTGCCAGCATGAATTAGGAAACGGCTCGTCAAGCAATCCGAGAGCTTCGGAAGACCTTCTGCGAGGTCTTCGACTAGCCGCGTCAGCTCCGACAATTTTCCGTTGTCATCCCCTTGAGCCAGCTCGATCACATTCTCCAGTCGCACTTGATTGTACATTTTAGCGCTCAAACGCTGTTCTTCTGAGAGCATTGCCGAAGACTCTGGCCGCGGCAAAGCTTCCACATGTTCGGCGATAATCGCTAACTGAGAAATCAACGATCTCGGATTCGACTCATCAGCCACCAAGAGGTCCAAGACTGGCGCAACTTCGATACTTGCCAGGTAACGGTTGCGGTAGGTCATAAAGCTATCGAACAGGTACAAGCAATCCTCAAGCTCACCACTCGGGTCTTCATCAAGTTCGTCAAATACAACCGCGATCAGGGCAACCGTTTGGCAGGCCCGTTCAATCCGCCGTCCGAGGTCAAGGAAACGCCACCCCAAGGTCCGCGTCATACTCTCACTCGCCAAACCGCTAATCGCCGCGAGAGAATCCACAGCTTCATCCAGGATCGGGAGCATATCCAACGCGCCGTGAATCCCGGCCGAAGGATTGCGACAGATCTGGTCGTGCAACTGCGCAATAACCCGGTAACTATCCAGCGAAACCCGGTCACGAACACGTCCTGCTGATTCAAAAGCACCACTCACGATACTGATTAAGGAATGGCTTTGTTGCTGGTCAAACGCATCGTGGATTAGTCGCTCGGGAAGATCCGCATAATTGCCATCGGATTGACTCTGTGGGTTGGCCCCTAGTGAATCGATCTGCGTAGCAGACGATTGCGGTTCGTCCGCGCCGTCGCCCGGCTCGTTCTCGGTTGGTTTCAATTGTCCGCTGGATTCGCATAGAATCGCCAGTCGGCGTACTTCGTCATCGGCCGCATCGTCGCTTGTAACGCGTTGTAAAGTCAAACGAACGAGGCGAATTGCCTGCTCGGCCCTTTCAAGGTAACGGCCAAGCCAATACAAATCCTCAGCAACGCGACTGGGCAAATCTGATCCGATGCGCTGCAGCTCGATCTGCCGAGAATTACGTACCAAGAGAGAGTCGGACCTTACCCGGCTGGCGGCTACAATCCAAACATCTTGGCTTTTTTCGCCACTAGTCATGTCCCGCGACAGCGCGTGGCCATCCGGAGCCACTCGGGCAAGCGCGCTGGGCAGCGCAGAGTAGCTTCCATCCGTTCCAGCTACGCTGAACCCGCGCAGCGCAAGCTGCCATGGTGCTAGCCCGCCATTGTTCCAGACTGGGGTCGTTGAACGCTGCACAGGTGACCGTGCGACAAACTGCCCTGGCGTTTGTCGAATACGTTGGCGAAGTTCATCCTGTTGATCGGCAGACAACCAGCCGACTCGAATCGGAGCAGAGTCGTCGGTCCGAAACGCTCGCAAAATTTCCAGGTGCTCAAAGTTGCTCTCAACGTAGCTAAGGCCTTGCTGCGTACCGCACCACCACGTTGGGACGCTTGGCAAAATCAAGTCTTCGCCAAAAAAGTGTTGGCAGATCTGCTGAAGATAGCAAGCCAGCATCGGCGCTTCCAAGTAGCTGCTCCCAATCGAATTGGCTAGCGCTACCTTTTCGTCGCGGATTACATCCAACAAACCAGCAACACCAGCCCCAGTAGACTCCTCAAGCTCTGACGGATCGCAATTTCGGTCGTCAAGACGACGAAGAATGACGTCCAGGGGGATCAGTCCGCCAAGCGTTTTGAGCATCACACGCCCCTGTCGAACCGCCAGGTCGTTGCTTTCGACAAGTGTATAACCAAGATAGCGAGCCAAGTACGCGTCTTCGAAATACAGGCGGCTATTGGGCCCACGACTCCAGAGGGCTATACGTGGATTGTCCCGAAAGTGATCCGACCATGATGCAAGCGATTCTTTGTAGCGAGCAAAAAAAGCAGCCAGGCGTAAGACGTTGCTTTCCGAAAAGACACCAGGCAGCAGGCGATTGGTGATTAGACGGTTCTCGAGTATGAAGCCTAGGCCTGAGGGCGCCCGAGTCCGATTGGAGGAAACACACCAGGTTCCACTATGGTTGCGCGCTAAATCAGCTGCATACAAATGGACATGTTGTCGGGGTCTCGCCACCAAGTCGTGGTACGCGGGGAAGTAATTGGGATTGGCGAACAGCAACTCCGGCGGAACAATCCGTTCATGGAGAAGCGTCTGCGGCCCAAGAAGATCCAATAAGATTAGATTCGCAAGTTGCCCACGCTGCTCAAGCCCGCGCGCGACCGCTTGCCAGCTTTCCTGAGCGATCACGAGCGGGATGGGGTCCAGACGCCACGGTCTCGAACCACCCTCGGCATCGTGCGGGTTAAAGACTACACCGTCTTTCTCGATCTGCCGTTGCGCTTGGCTACTTCGTTGCTGTAGATCGGCCGGCGTCAGTTCACCAAGATGCCGGATCAGAGGTTGCCAACCCGCCCGTAGCCCTCCACTCGCATCGAGCGCCTCATCATAGACTGTGGTGGTGGCTGCATACTGACGAAGACGCTCATCCAACCAAGAACCGGTGGGGTCAGGTGGTTGCGAATCGGCAGCTGTCGTTGTTTGCGGCATTAAGGGCTCAGCGTCAGGCGGGTGGTTCAAGACGCAGGTCTAGCGTTAACGGAAATTGTTCGTTCCGCTCCGGCCGTCCAACCTGCACCGAGCCTGGAGTATGCCCGAAGGCGAAGAATCTTGCGGCCCGTCTTGCTTCCGCCTCGTTAGCATTGACGGGAAAGGATTCATAATTGCGTCCAGCTGGATGCGACACATGATAGCGACATCCCGCCAAGCAATGTCCGGCTGCCGTGTCTACTAAGTCAATTGTAAGCGGAACATGAACCGGAATTGTCGGATGTAGGCAACTTGGCGGTTGCCATGCCCGGTACCGAACGCCGCAAGCCCACTCGCCAGCGGTCCCCGTTGGCTGCAGTGGCAGCCGGCGGCCATTGCACTGAAGCGCAAGATGCTGATCCAGGCTGCCACGCATTCTGATTTGTAGACGCTCCACGGAAGAATCGACAAACCGGGCCATCCCACCGCCGGAGGGCTCTTCCCCTAGCACATACCAAGGCTCAATCGCCGACCGCAGTTCAATCTCAACGGTTTCGAATTCGAATTGCCCAATTCGAGGAAAACGAAATTCCCAATGCGGTAGGTACCACTGAGGATCAATCTCAATCCCGCGCGCTCGAATCTGCTCGCACACCGACTGAAAATCTTGCCACACAAAATGCGGTAGCATGAATCGGTCATGCAGCTGTGTCCCCCACCGCTTGAGCGGCGATCGATACGGCTCATTCCAAAACGCAGCCACACAGGCTCTTACCAACAGCGCCTGCGTTAGGCTCATTTCAGCATGCGGAGGCATCTCGAATCCACGCAGCTCTAACAGGCCAAGCCGGCCAGTCGCACTGTCGGGTGAGTAAAGCTTGTCGATGCAGAATTCGGCTCGGTGAGTATTTCCGGTTAGGTCGATTAGCAAGTTCCTTAACACCCGATCGACCAACCAAGGTGGAACTTCGCCCTGATCTTTGTCAGGTATCTGACGAAATGCAAGTTCGAGTTCATACAGCGAGTCCGCACGCCCTTCATCGACCCGAGGTGCCTGACTGGTCGGACCGATAAACTTACCGCTGAACAAGTAGCTGAGTGACGGATGGTTGTTCCAAAATGTAATCATGCTTCTGAGAAGATCTGGTCTCCGCAGAAACGGACTGTCTAACGGTTTTCGCGCACCTAGCACAACGTGATTGCCGCCACCAGTTCCTGTATGCTGTCCATCCAAGTCAAACTTGTTCGTGCCCAAGCGGCTCTGCCGCGCTTCTTCATACAAGTGCGTCGTTAGCTCAACCAATTCATCCCATGACGAAGTCGGCTGCGTATTCACCTCAATGACGCCTGGATCCGGAGTCACTTTAAGTGCATCGACGCGTGGGTCGTCGGGAGGCGTATAACCCTCGACGACAATCGGAATCTCCAATTCGGCCGCGGTCGCTTCCAGTGCTGCTGCCAAATCGAGATAGTCGACAATATTTTCCGTGGGTGGCAAAAACACGCACAATTGTCCCTCGCGGGCCTCAATGCAAAGAGCCGTTCGGACAGTCTCGGACGTTTCTGCCCCAGGAACATCCTCAAGGTCCTTAGCTCGCTTTCGTGACTTTCGCCCCGGTTCATGGTAGGGGGTATCACTAGCAAGATCCTCTGCCCCTGAGCCGACTGAGGTCACCTGCGGATTGACGAAGGTCTCCGGTTCAGGCGTCCGTAATGACTTGGTCTGTTGCCTTCTATGCAGCGCTGTTGGAAGCGGCGCGTTCGCGGTGGTAGGATCCGCCGGCGGATAGACATGCGGACTTGCGTTCGCACTGTAGGGTAGTGAATCAAGTGGTAGCCGCAGACCCAATGGAGAGTCGCCCGGCAACAGGGTCAGTGCTTCTGAACGTACCGGCCAGGGTCCCGTCACCCACTGCGGACGACCTTGCCACCACTGTCGCTGAAGGGGCATCACGTAGCCCACCGGCTCCCCCAGGCCTCTCTCGAAAACGCGCATCAGTCGAGTGCGTTCCTCGGCATCTTTCAGCTTCGAATCCTGCGGACTCACATTGACCGGCAAACGGTGCTCTTTCAGCATGAAGTGAACCGCATCCTCATAAGCCGGCAGAATCCGCCGACTTGCAACACCGATGGTCTTGGCAAGCTGGAATGCAAATCGGCGTGCATCTTCGTGCGTGACTCCGTAGTCGACACCGGCTTCGGCGATTAGGCGGTCATCTTCCCAAACCGCGACGCCGTCTTTGCGCCAATAACAACACAGCGCCCATCGAGGGAGTGATTCGCCAGGGTACCATTTTCCTTGACCAAAATGCAGCAAGCCCCCAGGCGCAAAACGTCGCCTGAGCCGCCGAATCAGCGTCTCGCTCAACTGCCGTTTTTCAACGCCAACCGCCTCCGTATTCCACTGCGCCCCATCCATATCATCGATGGATACGAACGTCGGTTCTCCCCCCATCGACAGACGAACTTCGTGTTCGTCAAGCAACCCATCCACCCGCCTGCCCAACTGATCAATTGCATGCATCTGTTCGGCTGTATAGGGTTTGGTGACGCGTGGATCCTCGTGAATCCGCGTAACTGACATGTGAAAATCGAATTCAACCTCACACTCACCAATGCTGCCACTGATCGGTGCCGCAGAGCCAGGCTCGGGCGTACAAGCCAGCGGAATGTGTCCTTCGCCCGCCATCAGGCCACTTGTCGGATCAAGACCGATCCACCCAGCGCCCGGCAGAAAGACTTCTGCCCACGCGTGCAAGTCGGTAAAGTCTGCCTCTGGACCACTGGGACCATCCAGTGACTCTTGATCAGCGACTAACTGAATCAAATAACCCGACACAAAACGTGCCGCAAGTCCCAAGCGTCGCAACAAGCACACCATTAGCCAGGATGAATCGCGACATGAGCCTCGGTTGAGTTTGAGCGTCTTGCCAGGAGACTGCACACCAGGCTCCATCCGAATGGTGTAATCAATCCGCTCAGACAGTTGCCGATTCAGATCCACTAAGTAGTTGACCGTTTCCTGACTTCCCGCTTGTCCAATCGCTTGCTTGGCAGCTTCGACCAGTTGCTCAAACTCGGGTTCCTCGCACGTCACTTCCAGGAATGGTGCAAGCTGTTTGTGCAGCGTTGGCTCGTACTCGAATGGGAACTTCTTGGCCGATTCCTCAACGAAAAAATCGAAGGGATTGATAACGGTCATGTCCGCGACTAGGTCAACTTCAACCGTCAAGTGATCGGTTGGTTTGGGAAAAACGAACCTCGCTTGAAAGTTGCCATGCGGATCTTGCTGCCAATTGACGAAATGTTCGTCGGGACTGACCCGCAACGAGTATCCCGTGACTGGCGTACGCGCATGCGGAGCCGGTCGAAGACGAACGACCTGGGGATGCACGGTCGTCAATGCATCGTATCGATAAGTGGTCTTGTGATTCAGCGCAACTCGGATAGTCATTCCAAGCGAATTCCCAAAATTTTTTGATCAACAGAAGGTCGTGTTCGCCACGGCAAAGTACCTGACTTTACCAGCGATAAGACTGCTAGGCCGGAAATGGGCGCGAGCTATTGAGCGTCTTCATTGCTCTGCTGTGGAGAGCTTTCGTCGAGCAAAGAAGGACTCATTGATGGACGCGCCAAGACGATTGAAATCCTGTTGCATCGAGTCAATAAACTCGTGCACGCCGTTATTGATGATGCCAGAGGCTGTCGCCCCCGTCAGTTGGCTTTCGATTTCCTGGACAAGCGAAATAGCGTAACTCTCTCCCGCATTGGCCGGAGTTATCTTGCGAAGTGCCTTACCTACCTCACGCACACAGAAGTGCACCGAACGCGGAAACTCAGCATCCAGCACCATAAACGAAACGATACGCGAGAGTGTGAGCGAATGATACCTCTTGCGGTACATCTCAAACGCATCAACACTTCTCAAAACCGCCGACCACACCAAGTCGTCTAACGTAGTATCAACATCCGTCGGACTTGGAAGCAGCGTGAAGTACTTTACATCGATGATACGACTCGTTTTATCAGCCCGTTCCAGGTATCGCCCCATGTGCGCAAACCACCAACCGAGGTCTCGCGTCATCGTCGATTGCAACACGCCATCTAGTAGGTGACCGTATCGTTTAACTTGATTGAAAAACTCGATCTCGTCGGCAATCCCAAGCTTCGTCGATGCACGCTTGAGCATCAAGTAGAACTCGTTGAGCACCTCCCAGGCCTCTGATGAAATTACTTCGCGAACCGTCCGCGCATTTTCGCGAGCAATGCTTAGTGACGTGATAATTGATCCATCATAGTCGCGATCAAAGGTCAAGAACCGCAACACATTATCGGGCGTGTAGCTACTGTAACGCTCGAAAAACTGCTTCTCATCGCCAGTGGCTAACACAAGTGGTTGCCACTGTGCTTCCACATCTCCGGGCTGGTCCAACGCTACGTTTAACGTCACGTCCACAAAACGTGCCAGGCTCTCTGCCCTCTCCACATAGCGGGTCATCCAATAAATCGAATTGGCAACACGACTTAACATGGTTCAACATAACTTTCGTATTCGGCCGTTCTTTCAAACATCGGTCTTTCTCCCAAACGTTGTCGTAGACCTTTAGTTGCAACGCCCGTGCTAAACCAGTGACTGCTTTCGCCAACGCGCTGGTTTCGCACCTGCCGGGAGGCCAGAGAAGACATGGACCTGTCCTACAACGCCACGTCGTCTTCGGCGAGTTCTTGATCGGCAATTACCCAAGTATCCTTGCTGCCACCACCCTGCGAAGAATTCACAACCAACGAGCCTTTACGCAATGCAACGCGGGTCAGTCCGCCGGGAAGGACCCAAGAATCATCGGCACCACACAGGATGTACGGACGCAAGTCGACGTGCCGGCCTTCAAAGTGATCGTCGACGATTGTCGGAACCCTCGACAGCGACAATGTCGGTTGAGCGATGTAATTTCTGGGGTCATCTAATATGCGCCGCGCAAACTCCTCGCGTTCGGCGGGAGTTGAGGCCGGCCCAATCAACATGCCATAACCACCGGCTTCGTTGGCTGCCTTAACGACCAGCTCTTCAAGGTGTTCGAGCACGTACTCCCGGTCGTCATCACGCTCACAAATATATGTCGGCACGTTCGGAAGCACCGGCTCATCTGACGTGTAGTAGCGAATCATATCCGGCACATACGCGTAGATAACTTTATCGTCCGCTACACCTGTCCCCGGCGCATTCGCGAGAGCAACGTTGCCAGCCCGGTAAGCATCCATGAGCCCCGGTACTCCCAGCATCGAATCCTCCCGGAAACACCTAGGATCAATAAAATCGTCGTCGACGCGCCGATAGATTACATCGACTTGCTCCAGACCATAGGTCGTATACATATAGACCTTGTCATTTTCGACGACCAAGTCCTCGCCTTGAACAAGACTGATCCCCATCTGCTGTGCGAGGAACGAGTGTTCGTAGTACGCAGAGTTGTAGATGCCAGGAGTCAGAACGACGACATTTGGATCAGGGTTTTCGTTCGGACATACACTTGCCAATGTTTCAAAGAGCTTGCTGGGATAATTTACGACCGGCATTACACGGCTATCGGCAAAAACCTCAGGGAATGAGCGTTTCATCACCAACCGATTCTGTAACACATAAGAAACCCCGCTGGGGCAACGCAGGTTGTCTTCGAGTACGTAGATGCCACCATCACTGTGGCGTACCAAGTCCGTACCCGTGATATGGCACCAGATTCCGTTCGGAGGTTTCAAGCCAACACACTGCGGCCGAAACGACTTGGCTTTGGCCAAGAGGTCCTGAGGGATCACTCCGTCACGAACAATGCGTTGCTCGCCGTAGATGTCTGACAAGAACGCATTCAGGGCCGCAATCCGCTGCTTTAGACCAGCTTCGATGTGCCGCCATTCGAATGCCTGAACAATGCGAGGCACTAAATCGAACGGGAAGATCTTTTCTGTTCCCGCTTTGTCGCCGTAGACAGTGAAGGTAATCCCCATCTGAAGCAGCGCACGCTCGATCGCTTTTTGCCGATTGAGCAGGGCGTCCCCGGGCAGACCATTGATACAGTCGATCAGCGCTTTTGCTCCGGCGCGGGGATGGCCGCCACCGTCGAACATTTCGTCGTAGAATTCTTCGGTTTGGTAGTTGTCGAAATTGATGGAAGGCATGGACGGAGGTTCGTAAAGAGTCCGATTTTTCGAAACGTTGCTGCAGTGAGCAAGCCACTGTAAACGACGCTTTTCCACACGTCCGCCTAAAAACGCGCAACTCGTCTGCTCGTAGAGTGAAGCGCGCCTCCTTCAAATTGCGACCACCCAATCACTTCATCACGGGCACGCTTCAAGGGCAGAGTATACCCCTTACGGCAAACTTGGAAAGACTCCGCGCGGCTGCGGCCGCCGCGCGACCGACCTCTTCGCCGCACGTTTCACCGAATCAGTTTTTTCAGCGCCTGGGTTGCCCGAACATGAAAAGCTGGGCGCGTCTCCGGCGACTTCTTGGCTGCTGCCGACTGGACCGAAGGGCTTGGGGTTCCTAGACCGCTTGCCCCCGATTCCCGCCCTAGATTCGCATTGTGGCGTTTTTCAGCAGCCGAAGGAGTACCATCTCTTTGGTAGGTACGAATCCGTGAAGAAGTCAAAGTCGCGGCTGGGCCGGGGCGGCTCGAACGATGGCGATCCAGACCCTGACTGCCAATCAAACCGGCTGAACGCGGACCCTGGCGTGCCGCAAGTGGACGCAGTTCCGGAGCCCCCGGTATGAGTTGTCCAGGCACAGTTTGTCCGGGCACAGGTTGCCCAGGTACAGTTTGCCCGGGTACAGTTTGTCCGGGCAAAGGTTGGCCCGGCACGGGTTGTCCGGGTGTGGCCGCGCCCGGTACCAGTGATTCAGGTACCAGTGATTCAGGTAGGGGTCTGGGTACAACCGGTTCGGGCACTCCGGGTGCCAACGGAGGACGCGTCAGCGGCGAATCCAGTCCAGACGGCGAAGTGCTGCCGGGCACAGCCGGGCCGTTGATCGGCGGTGCTTCATAATGCTCTGGATTGGCAGTTGGGGGGACGAGATCAAACGTTTCTTCACTCGGCCCATCACCTGCCGGGTAGCGGGTCGTATCGTGTGTTGGTCGCGTTGCTTTCGGGTAGGCCTTTGGCGCTGCGAATCGACCAAACGGACTGATCGAACCAAATCGCTCTTCGTAGAATGCGATCCCGTGAGCTTCCAAGATCGAGCCCGTCGCGTTTTCAAGCCTTGCAAGTTCTGTATTGTACTGGACGAGTGCCTGAGCTTCACTGTTGACCGAATTGCCCCAATCAGAAATTGCTTGCAAGTACACAATCAATTGCTCCAAACCGGCTTCATAACGTCCCGTTTGATTCAACAGGTTTTCCGTCGCGGCGATTCGGACCTCTTGGAAACGCTGATACTGCTCGTAGAACTGATCCAGGTTGCGGACGTTCAGAGCTAGCAAGTGGACTGCCGCATGTAACCCTTGGTCCAAATTCACTCGGTCGCGTTGCACGATCAGCTCTTGGCGGCGAAGGGCGGCGCGACTTCCGCGCAAGCCCAGCGGCACCGAGAAGTTCACCCCCAAATTCCAGTCTGCGAATTGGCCGCCACCACTCCGAAGCAACTGACCGTTTTGCATTTCGCCGGTTAGCCCATCCCAGCGGTACAGGGCGACGCCGTCGAGTTGTGGTAGCGCCTGGTTACGCGACAGGAGTAGCCGCTGCAAATCTGCCTCGAGCACCAGCTTAAGTTCGATAATGTCCGGCCGCTGCTGCTCGGCGAGCGACAGAATGCCCTGCCAGTCGATTAGAACTTTTTCGTCGACCAACGGACTGGTTGGCACAAGTTCTAGGTTGCTGGTCGGTGGGAATCCTAGGATGTTCTCCAGAGCTGCTTCCTGGGTCAGGATCGATGCTTCCGCCGCCACTAAACTAGCCCGCACATTTTCGTAGGCGACTTTGGCCTGAGCTCTCTCGGCAACTGCAGAAATCCCTACCTCCAAGGCCTCGTCTGCCCGAGATAACGCAAACTCCAGCTGAGCTAACTGTTGCTGGCGAACCCAAAGGTTGGTACGAGCGAGGACCAATTGCCAGTAACCCTCAATCACCCCCAGCACATGACTTTGTACGCTGGACTTGTACTGAAAAAACGAACGCTCGGTATTGATGCGGGCCAATACAATTGGCACAGTGTTCACGGCAGCTCCAGCACCACGCAAGAACGGCTGGGTATAGGAAAGGTCCACGGCCGAATTGGTCTGCGGATTGAGCGGCCGCGTCCCACCCAGCAACGTCGCATCGTTATCGCGGACACCAAAGTTGATCACTCCGCCAGTCAAAGTCCGTTTGTTGAGCCCAAGATTCAGGGCGTAGTCATCTGTGGCGGTCCCCACGATCCGGGCAGTCCCCGGTGCAAGTGGATCATCAACCGCAAACGGAGTTTCGTTGCGCTGCCAAGCCTGATTGGTCACCAGATTTGGATCGAATACCGCTCGAGCTTCGTCAATCCCTGAGTTGGTAATTGCCACGTCGTACACGGTTCGTCCGCTGCTAGCCGCGGTGATCCCAGCGAGAACTCGCACGACATCTGAGTTCGCCAGGCCAGTATTGATCGCCTCAGACAGAGTTAACAGGTGCTCCTGTTGCTCAATTCGGTTGGTCACCGTAACTGGCGATTCGACGTTTGGAATGCGCGCCCTGCAGAGCTGCTCTGGTGACCTCACCTGAACACGCGTTTGCTCAGGCAAAATGAAACTCCAGGGCTCTTGTCCGAATGCCAAATGGCCACCGGCAATCAACATTCCTGCGACCGCCAACCGCAAAACGATAGCATTGAAGGCTTTATGATGAATAGACATGTTGCAACGTATCGCATGCTGGCAGCGGTCTATTCACCTATTTGGGCGGTATTGCTCACAATGAACATCCCAATCGTCGCGATCAACCAGTCAGCTAAACTCTGCGGTCTGCGAAGAGTTTTAAGCTGTTCGAATCCAGCTACCCATTGGGGACGCCGGTGCCCATCAGCCCATCAGCCCAACTGCCCAACGACCCAGCAGCCCAGTGGCCTCTTTCGCTCTTGAACAGAATTCGACGAACTTCGCATTCGGACAAACTCGCCCCGGACAGTCCAAGCCAGGATCGTTAGACCTTCAAGAGCTCATCAAGCTCACAAGCGCGAGCAACATACGATTGAAAATTGTGCACCAGCTCTTCCCGCGTGCTGATCGTTCCAGCAAACGGGCTATTACGAGCTCCTTGCTGCAGCCCTGGGAATAGTCGCGCGTCCTCAGCCAGCACACGTTTAATGATTGCGACTTTGAAGCGTCCCCAGCCCCGCGAGATTGCTTTGTTGATCAAGTTTGGTTTGCGACCACGCAAGACGAAAACTGACACTTGCATTTTCGACCGCTCTGCCGCCAGCGGAAGAACTTGCATGACCTGTAGCATGGCATCGATGCGAATCCAAAACAGATTCGGAAACGCGTGATAAATGTTGTAGCGGTTGTTCAGTCCTAGCTCCAACCACGGAAGCAACCGCTGCGTCGTCCAGTGATAGAGCTTTGGTGAAACAATGGGAGAGTGCATCGAGGAAGACTGTTCAGCAAGGTTGTGTTCCATCTCCTCCTCACTTCCAAACCTTACGAGCGTTTTGGGATGCACGGTTGGAACATGGTAAGACTCTACTGTGTTCTCGGCAACGATTTTCCAATTTGCAGGAAACTCATAGTCCCAGCTTCTAACGTGTTGCCACCGTTGCACCGGAAACTCGTCAAACCGCTCTTTGAGCAGTGGCCATTGCTCCTCGGGCAGTTCCGCGGCATCAGCAGACCGCACCATCACGCATGGACCGACACTGGCTAGCTGAAGCGACCTCAAGCATTCCGCACCACCGGGCATCGGTTTGAAAGTCCCAGCCTCCGGAATCCGCTTGGTTGCACCATCACTGCCAAACTGCCAGCCGTGATACTGGCACTCAAGCTGCGGCGTGTTCCCAGCTGCCTCGTTGGTCAACAGACTGTGGCGGTGCGGGCAAACGTTCAGAAACGCCCTCAATTTCCCATCAAAATTCCGAACGATTACCGGCAGCCCATTGACGTTGGCCGTCACAAAATCCCCTGGCTTGTTCAACTGTTCAGTTGCGGCCACGTACTGCCAGGCGGTTGCAAAGATCTTCTCCTGCTCCAGCTCAAATTGCTCAGCGCAGCAATAAAGCCGAGGCGGCAACACGTGCGGCAATCGGCTTTGGTTGACAAACATTCTTCAACACCGGTTCTGAGAAGAAGACTGACTCGGGTAAGGCTGATAAACCACGCTCAAAGCGGTGGACGATCCAACGCGTCTAATCAGTCAGGAGTGGCGAAAGCAGAGCGGCCGAAAACACTGTGACGAAAACAATATGACGAAGGCAACGTGGCAAGGGCAAACTGGCAAAGTCAAAATTAGCAAAGACAAACGGACAAAAGCACTGCAGCCGAGCAGTTGGTACAATACGCAATTCTTCGCCGCAAGCTGTCCTTTAGAGTTTACTTCGAATCGCCATGAAGAATGAACCACAATCCTCCGGGCTTCCAGCTTCGCAGCAGCGCTGCAAAGTTTGGATTCTGATTCTCGCAGTTATGACTTTCGCAGCCCCCAATTGTTCCATACTGGCTCAAGACAATCAGCCGGTGCAGTTGATTTTCGACACGGACATTGGCAATGACTGCGATGATGTTCTCGCGCTCGGCATGATCCACGCGCTGCAAAGTCGCGGTGAGTGCGAATTGTTGGCCGTGACGATCACGAAAGATCACGAACTGGCTGCCGCTTTCACCGATGCGGTCAACACGTTCTACGGTCGCGGAGAAATTCCGATTGGCGTCTGCGATAGCGGCGTTACACCACAGGCAGGAAAGTTTAACGTCCTAGCCAGCGAGACTCGCGATGGCCAGCAACGCTACCCACACGATCTGACTTCCTCCAAACAAGCTGAGCCGGCCGTCGATCTGCTTCGCAAAACGCTGGCGGCGGCAGACGACGGTTCAGTTGTTATCGCCCAGGTCGGTTTCTCAACCAATCTTGCAGACCTTTTAGCGTCCCCTGCCGACTCCCACAGCAAGCTCAACGGGATGGAGCTGATTGAACAGAAAGTCCGTTTGCTGTCCATCATGGCAGGTGCCTTTACCCAGATTCGAGGTGACACCGGGCATCTGTATGATCACAAGGAATACAACATTATCAAAGATATTCCGGCGGCCAAGAAGTTAGTTGAGCAATGGCCAACACCGATCGTGTGGAGCGGATTTGAGATCGGAAAAAATCTCACCTACCCGCACCAGAGCATCCTCCAGGACTACGACTACGTCGATCACCACCCGCTCGCCGAGGCGTACACACTCTACAATCCACCTCCGCACGACCGTCCAACCTGGGACCTCACTTCGGTGCTTTACGCTGTTCGACCTAATAGTGGGTATTTCAAGCTCTCTGCCGCAGGCCTCGTTTCGGTCGCTGACGACGGTCTAACAACACACACAGAAAAGGAAGGTGGACGCGACCGCTATTTGATCATCCCTGACGAGTACAAACCACGGACAACCGAGGCGCTCGTATTGCTGTCCAGCCAGCCACCTCAGCAAGTCGGCAACTAAGGCACAGCAAAAGTGGATCTAGCAAAATGGATTTAGATGCGGACAAATCCTCTCGCCCTCGTATTGCTGTCCTCGGCTCCGTCAACATGGACCTAGTGGCACGTTGCGCCCGGCTTCCAATGCCCGGTGAGACTCTAACCGGCGAATCGTTCGCGGAAATCCCCGGCGGCAAGGGGGCCAATCAAGCCGTCGCGGCCCAGCGTGCCGGTGGCCAGGTAGCAATGATCGGGCGTCTGGGAAACGATGGCTTCGCGAATACTCTTCTGGAGAACCTCAGCGGCGAGTCAATCGAGACCTCGGGCATCCGCACCACGGAAGAGATTGCCAGCGGTCTAGCGATGATCACAGTTTCCAACACCGGTGAAAATCAGATCATCGTCATCCCGGGTGCAAATGGATGCTTGAGCACAGCCGACGTCGATCGCGCGGTCGATCAGATCACGCAAGCCACGGTGCTCCTTCTTCAGCTTGAAGTGCCGTTGGAGGTCGTGCAACATGCGATCAGAATTGCGGCTGCGGCCGGAACGAGAGTCATCCTGGATCCTGCGCCGGTCCCCCCGGAATTGCATAGCGTTCAGATCTCAGGCGAAGCTGTGGATGGGCTTTTTCAAGTAGACTTGCTCTGCCCTAACGAAAGCGAAGCGAGTGCACTAGCAGGCTTGCCTCTCGATACACCTAGCGACGTCCTGCCGGTCGCTGAGCGACTCTTCAAACTAGGTGCGAAAAATATCGTCATCACATTAGGCAAGGATGGAGTCAGCTGGTTCGATGGCAACCAACTTCGGCACTTTGAACCGCGCGGAATTGACGCTGTTGACAGCACGGCGGCCGGCGATGCTTTCGCCGGTGCACTTGCGGTCCGCTGGGCCGAAACCGGAAATTTGGAAGAGGCGATCGGGTTCGGAAACGTTGCTGGTAGCATCGCCGCCTCGCGGGCAGGAGCGCAACCAAGCTTACCGCATCGAGACGAATTAAGCGAGATGATCGCGATAGGCGAGGGCACGTAGCAGACCTCGCGCACACTTGCTAAAAAAATCTAGTTCACGTTCATTGGAAATACGAAATGTGGAAGCAACTATCTGTTCTTTGTCTGCTGGTAGCGCTCGGATGCGATTCTGCGCAAAAAACTCAAGGGCCGAATGACGAAAGTGGCAAACCCAAAGTTGCCCTTATCATGAAGTCGCTTGCCAATGAGTTCTTTTCGACGATGGCCGATGGAGCCAAGCAACACCAGCTTGAGCATGCTCAGGACTATGACCTAGTCGTTAACGGCATCAAGGATGAACGTGATTTGTCCAGGCAGGTCGCGCTAGTAAAGGAGATGGTCGCTAGTGGCGTGGATGCGATCGTCATCGCTCCAGCTGACTCGAAAGCCCTGGTCCCGGCACTTCGCAAGGCCCAAGCCGCGGGTGTCGTTGTCGTAAACATCGACAATCGCCTGGATGAAGAAGTACTGAAGAACGAAGGAGTGGTGATTCCATTTGTTGGACCAGACAACAAAACGGGTGCTCAGAAAGTTGGCGAATACCTGGCGTCAAAACTGAATCCGAACGACTCTGTCTTGATGCTGGAAGGCATTCGAACGTCTTTCAACGCCCAGCAGCGAAAAGCCGGATTTGACGCCGCAATGGCCGCGGCAAATATCAAGGTTGCTAGCAGCCAATCCGCAGAATGGGAAATGAGCCAAGCCAACACCATTGCCGCCTCAATGCTCAGCGAACACCCACAAGCCAAAGCCATCTTGGCCGCGAACGATAACATGGCCCTCGGCGCGCTAGCAGCAGCCAAGAGCGCTGGACGACAAGACTTGCTAATTGTCGGCTTTGACAACATCTCTGCAGCCAAGACCGCAATCGAAAAAGGCCAGTTGCTTGCGACTGCAGACCAGCATGGCGATAAGCTGGCCGTTTACGGCATTGAGACGGCGTTGAAGATGTTGAATGAGCCCAGTTCACAAAGCCCCGAAGACGTCGAAACGCCAGTGGATCTGATCACTGCCGACCAGTGAGGCATTCGAATCTTAGCTGCACCATCAGTTCCGTGGCGCTGAAAACGCGATCGCTCAAATCTGCTTAGCGATTACGGCTGCTCTAGGCAATTTCTGCGCATGCAGCGGTTCTCAATAGTGCCCCGCCGCAGCGGAGGCCCCCTCTCTAGGATTGGGATTTCGCCGCCAGCCGACCTCCGCCTGGGGGGATGCGTTTAGTTCCGGGCAAGCGGAGCGGTCGCTACAACACGTTGGCTCGGTGACGATACGCGTTGTTCTCGTCGATTGCGTGTCGCAAGGTCCACGGAAGCAAGCTATTCCCAAACGGAGGCTTATCTTTGTTTGGTAAGTCCGCGTCAGATTGGAACCTGCCCCTTCCCAATCAACCATGCACAAGAAACCGGCCTTCTCGATGGTCGAGTTGATTGCTGTCATGCTGATTATCAGCATTCTGGCAGCGGTCGCGACGCCGAGACTCTCTAGTTCATTTTCGAACCGAAGGCTTGAAGCGGCGGTAAGCCGTTTGCAGTCCGACTTCTCCTATGCGCGCAGCTCCGCAAAGAACCTGGGGCGTAGTGTCGCGCTGGAATTTTCTTTGGCAGGTTCGTCTTACACCATGCCCACGCTCGAGAGTCCCGATGGGGATGCCGTCTACCAAGTGACGTTCGCCGATACGCCCTATCCAGTCACCATTGTCTCAGCGGATTTTGGTGGCGATAGCAATATCGAGTTTGACCTGTTCGGACAAGCAGATTCGACTGGCACCGTGATCCTACAGGAGGGCAGCGTCACACGCACGCTTAACCTGCAACGCTACTCGGGCCGACTGGAGGTGCAGCCATGAACAGCTTCGGCTCACCTACGTTCAGGTCTCGGCCGGGAAGTCTGAGACTTCGCGGTGGATACACACTCATCGAGATGCTGGTGGCTTCAGCGTCCGCCACAGTGCTTATCGCCGGACTGGGCAGTAGTGTCTATATCGTGTCTCGCGCATTTGATGACGCGGACGGCACGGTAGTGCAGGAGCTGGATTCGTCATTGGTCTTGGAAGACATGCTTGCGGACATCCAGTTGGCCGAGCGCTTCACGGTACGTTCATCGAATCAGGTTGAATTTACTGTCCCAGACCGCGACGGCGATGGCGCCGACGAAACAATATCTTACACCTGGTCGGGAACTGAAGGAGATCCACTTTTGAGGGTCGTCAATGGATCGTCGCCCGAAGCTGTAGTCGCCTCAGTAGCCAACCTCAGTTTTGACTTTGAGACGCGAGTTACGCCCGGCGTCGAGGCACCCATCGTTTTCGTTCCCAAAGTTATTTTTGAGAGCTTTGAAGAAACGAAGACGAGTGGTGACGACGACTTAGTACTCGTATTGGATGTCCCTGCCGACACAATTGCCGACGACCTATTGATCGTCGCAATCGCGGCGGAAGGGGATCGCCGGTCTACATTTAGCAATGCAATCCCAGACTGGAATTTAATCGTCAACGAATCTCGCAACGGTGATATTACACTGGGCGTGTGGTGGCGTGTAGCGACAGACGGCGAGCCCGCGAGCTATAGCTTTAAGGTAGGCGGGGAAGAGACAGGAGCCTACGGATGGATGATGCGGTTTTCGGGACACGACCCAGCCGATCCGATTAGCAGCACAAGCGTCGGTTCGGGCAGATCGGCCACGCCCATCGTTCCGGCGGCCAAAGTCCCAACCGAACAATCCATGGTGTTACGTTTGGGCGCATTTGAAGACAACAGCTTCAATCAAGACCAAACTGAAATCACAAACGCAACGACGATCACAATGGATGGCGTTTCAAACGCGTCCGGAGGTGCCGCCTACTCGACGCAGGACGAAATAGGCTCAACCTCAACAGCCGAGTTTGGGCTAACCGCCAAGGAAGACTACGTCACGGCGACAGTCGTTATCAAGCCAGCACAGGAAACGCCGTAGCATGAATTTCCAACGCAGGGAGATCCGGCGGCACAGGGATATCTCGCAGCGCTGGGAGATCCGGCAGCGCAGCGGGCTGACTCTTATCGAAGTCGTCGTTTCGACGGCAATTGTTGCGTTGATCATTTCCGCCGCACTTCGGACGGTGTCGATGGCGGTTCAACTTCGAAGTAAAACCGCGATCCTGCGTGATGGCCCCGCACTGGCGTCGAACCTGATCGCGGAAATCTCGGCCAATGCCTACATCGACCCCCAAGACCCTTCGGCTGCGATAGGCCCCAACTCGGGTGAGAATATCGTTGTGCGATCGGACTTTGATGACATCGACGATTTTCATGGCTGGAGTTCTGCACCGCCCGTTGACTCCGCAGGCGTATCGCTCGCCGACTATGCAGGCTGGAGCCGAGCCGTGACGGTCGAATTTGTAAACCCAACCGATTTATCAACCACGGTAAACGACCTGGGGCTAAAGCGAATCCAGGTAACCGTCACATCACCCAGTAGTGAAGTAACTAGCCTATCGGTGCTGCGCAGCTCGCAGGGGCTCAACCAACGAAGTTTGCATGCGGATCGGACAGTGGTGACGCAACTCGATGTATCGATTGTCAGCGGTAGTTCAGCCAGCGCGCAGACCGCGAGTGCGTTTCTCAAGAATCATGCCTTGGACTAAGAAATGGCTCGAACGAACAACCTGCATAAAAGGGCGGGCACAGTCTACATAGCGGTTCTTGGTACGTCGTTGATCGTCGCTATGTTGTCGCTAGCGGTCATGCACGGTGTACGAATCAATCTCCGCCGTGCGTCCAGCGTGCCGGATCGCGAGCGAGCGCAATTGTTGGCGGAAGCTGCCATTGAACATGCTGTTGCTACTCTTCAGAACGAATCAAGCTGGCGCAGCACCTATTTGTCAGGAGTTTCTTACCCGACTGGTTCGATCGCGATGAACGGGGGCAGCTTCTCTTGGAAACTAATCGATGGAGACGGCAACCTTAACGACGATACCTCAGACTGCGTTGCGCTCGAGGGAACTGGAATCTACGGTCGAGCTACTCATACCGCGCAGGTCACTTTGCAGCCGACCGATGCCGGGCTGAGTGCGCTTGAGGCGGCCTTTCATTGTGCGGGAAATATCGACTTGGGCCTGACGGTCGACATGCAGGTAGAGACCTTTGTAAGCTCGAATGCCAATATCGCCGCCAACGGGTTCGGTGAGAGCGTCGTGGGTAGTGCCGAGGCTGCGGGAGCGATCAATGGGAACATTACGGGATCAGAAACGCCCGGAATCGCCCCGCGGCAGATGCCCGGTGCAACGGTTTTCGATTACTACAAACACGTTGGAACGTATATCGATCTAGCATTGTTGGCACAGGGAAATCGCTATCAACTGGACGACGCTGTGCTTAGCCCCAATAACAATCCTTGGGGGCCAACCAATCCAGAGGGAGTCTACGTCATTGACTGTCAAGGTGAAGAGATCCACGTAGAAGAACTCCGGGTCTTGGGAACGTTATGCTTGCTGAACCCAGGCCCAGATTCGCGGCTGGAAAAATCGCTGTTCTTCGAACCTGCAATCTCCAACTTCCCCTCGCTGCTGGTTGAAGGCAGCATCGAAGTCCGCTTCGATTCTGACAAAGAGCTTGATGAGAAAAGCGTCAATTTCAATCCAATCGGCTCTCCCTACGCCGGTGTGGAAGACAACGACACCAGCGATGAATACCCCTGTGAGATCCGTGGGCTCGTATATGTTTCTGGCACGCTAGATTTCGAAGCTGACAATAAGGATTCAAATTTTGACGGAGTTGTGATCTGTGGTGCTGTCGCAGCCAATTCGGATTGCAGTTTTGACTACGACTCCATCTTCTTACAGTACCCACCACCAGGCTTTGGCTCGGGTAGCACCATGGCAATTATCCCCGGCAGTTACACACGCGTAAGCTCGCAGTAGCTGCGGAAACGGGCTCCGCTTTCGCGCGTGCGGGCAACTTGACTATCACTCTTCGCGACTGTCTCGATCTTGCCATTCCGTGTTGATGAGTTTGGCATTCCACTGCCGCGAGCTTAGGTCGGATGTTCCGTCGCCAGTAGTCTGGTCAAAGTCGAACAAACACTTCGTTGAATCTTCCAAGACGAGATCTGCAGGTGTCATAGCGGGTTTCAGATTACCGCCCTTGCTTAGCCTAACGCAGTGGATAGAACCACGGTAATTCCGGCGTCCTTTGTCGCGTGGATACAAATCATTCGGGATCCCACCCAGGCACAACACCGAGCGCGATGGATAAAGTTCGTACTTAAGTGGACGCGTGCTAGCTTCAATACCGTTGATCCAAATCTGTAGTCGCGTCTCTTGCCGTTTTGCAGCTATCAAGTACCGTTGTCCGAAGTCGATTTGCTGTTCGGCGACGACCAAACTCGACCTTCCTTGGCTATAAGCGGCAGCTCCAAATTTGCCATCATGGGCAACAAACAGGATCAGACTTTCGTTTCCAGCCCAAGTCACAATATTCGATGGAAATGCATCAGCGAGAGGTGTGACGATCGCCTCAATCATCGCTTCGCCTTCGGGCACGACATCGAAATCATGGACGGTCGCGTAACTGTCTCGGCCGTTGAAGCTCAAGCTTGATCGCAGGTTGGGAGTTCTCGTCGCCGTGCCCAGCAACGACGCAGCGCTTGTAAATAGGAACCAGCCTGCCACCACGAGTAGCAGCAGACCGGCTAGCTGCACCAACTGACGTTTGTTCGGGCCCACACTTGAGGGGCTAGAATCTGATGGGATACAGGTGGCAAGTTCTTCAGCGATCTCCTGCATCGAACGAGGGCGTTTACTGGGATCTTTGTCCATTGTTCGCGCAATCAACTGCACAAGCTTCGCTGGCGTGTCTCGCGATAACGCTTCGCTAAGCAATGGAGTCGCTTCGCTACTGTGCTTGATAACTGTATCGATCGGAGACTGGCCCGAATACGGTGGCCGCCCCGATGCAGCGTAGAATAGCGTACATCCAAGACTGTAAATATCGCTCTGGACGTTGGCTTCTGTTGGAGCTCGAGCCTGTTCGGGTGCCAAGAACTCAGCGGTACCGATCAAGTGTTGCGGCGCGGTGAGGGCGTCCGATGTACAGTGTTCGGGCGACGCATACTTGGCCAGCCCCAAGTCGAGAATCTTGACTTGCCCGCCTGCGCCAATGAGCATATTGCTGGGTTTTACATCACGATGAATCATCCCGGATTCGTGAGCGGCATTGAGCGCTTTGGCAGACTGAACGCCAATGTCCACCACTGTACCGATTTCCAGCGGCCCTCTGTTTCGTACTCGACTGGCCAGCGTCTCGCCCTCTACCCATTCGGTAATCAGGCATAGGAAGCCGTTGATGATACGGGCATCATAGGCATTGACGATGTTTGGATGGTAGATCGAGGCCAACATGTGCACTTCGCGCAAGAAACGGCGTTGAGCGTTCGAATCTCTTTCCAAATCCGCGCGCAGAACTTTAATGGCGACGTCACGATCCATCAAATCGTGACGGGCCTGGTACACCTGCCCCATGCCTCCCGAACCCGCGAGGCGATTGATCGTATAGTCTCCGATTTTCTGGCCTGGAGAAAATGCACTCTCTTGGGGGCTGGCGTTATTGGCTCGAATCGCTTCAAACTCGGCCTCTGACAACCACGAAAAATCCCGTACAAATTGCTCTGAAGAAATCGGCAAGCGATGCTTGGATCGGTGGTGAAGCTCAAGCGCAATCAGCTCCCGAACTAGCGTCCTTTCTACATGTGCATCTGGACACTCAATTGAGCAAAGAAAGTCACCGATTGACAGGTCGGTGCCCCGTGCAAGTTCTCGTTCGAATTGATCGCAATGGCGATTGACCCAAAGCATCTGTTCCGGAGAAAGACTGCCAAAGTCGCCACTACTCATTGACTACTGCTCATTGGCTACTGCTTTCCAGATAGCTTGAATCGTCTTCAGCTTTCGTTGAATTGTCCTCGGCGAACACCCAAGTGTACTTGAAATCTCAGTCGTCGTGTTGCCTTCGATGCTTGCCAGCGCAATGATCTCAAGATCGGAGTCACCCGATTGCCGCAGTCGTTCCAAAATGCGTTCAAGAGTTTCGTCCGCAGCTATGCACATAGCCGCAGGCGGCTGCGCGCTTGCGATCTCTTTGACGTTTGTACCCTCTCCAGTAGGTTCGCCGCCGCCACGTTTGAGGCGGTTCGCATATCGGATCTGATCCACCGCCTTGTTCATCGTTATTCTGACCAGCAACTGCCACAGACTCGGAGAATCCGAACTAGGTTCGTACTGCCCCGCCTTAACGCCCATGCAGAAGCTCTTGAACGCGCTAAGTGCAATGTCTTCTTCATCCCGCGCCGCCGTTGAAGAACCACGCAGCCGTTTCCTGGCCACACGCACCATGCGGTGGAAATAGAGTTCCCAGAGGATGTTGGTGATTTCCGTATCACCCTCGGCAAGTCTCTCGTTCCAGTCCGCGGGCACTCTGAAGTCATTTGGTAAACCGAAGTCTGTCGGCTCATCCGCGGAATCGCGATTCACAGAAATTCCTTATTCAAATGTCTCTGGCTTCATGCGTTCTATGGCAACGAGTTGAGGTTCCCCAAGTTTAGTGGACAGTGAGCGAACATGCGTCATGATATTGACGGAGGTTTGCAAATGAAAGAACGTCGAAAGTATTCGAGAAGTTTCAAATTGGCGGCTGTTAAGAAAGTCGTTGAACAAGGCATGTCCGGCGCGGAAGTTGCCAGGGAGTTGGGGATCGAGGGCAACTTGATCTACAACTGGAAGGCCAAGTTCGAACGCGAAGGCGTGCTAAACGACCTCGGATCAGTTTCGCCTGAAGAAGAAAACAAACGATTGCGTGAGCGAGTTCGTCAACTCGAAACGGAACGCGACATTTTAAAAAAAGCGACGGCCTTCTTCGCGAAAGAAAACTGAGACGCTTTGAGTTTATCCAGAAACACAAAGACGTTTGGCCCATCGCGATGCAATGCCGTGTGCTGAAAGTGAGCCGTAGCGGCTACTACGCGTGGCTCAAGAGCAAGCCTAGCCCGACAACGCAAAAGCAGACTGAGATCGTGCAAAAGATCAGGGCAGTGCACCTAAACGTTAGCCAAGATTACGGAAGCCCTCGGGTGCACCGTGAACTGGTCGAGTCTGGTGTGAACTGCTGCGAAAACACAGTCGCCAAGTTGATGCGGCGCGAAGGAATTGCAGCGCGAACGCGAAGAAGGTTCAAAGTCGTCACCACAAACTCCAACCACAACGGTCCAATTGCGGAGAACCATTTGAACAGGCAATTCATTGCTGAAAGACCGAACCAAGTCTGGCTTACAGACTTCACTTACATCGCGACTGACGCTGGATTCGCATACCTGTGTGCAGTCGAAGACTTGTTCTCACGCAAAATTGTTGGCTGGGCCGTAGGCGACACCATCGACGCTCGGCTGGCCTGCGATGCCTTGAGACAAGCTATCGATTTGCGTAGTCCCGATCCCGGCCTCGTGGTCCACAGCGACCGTGGCTTGCAGTTCGCTAGCGATGCGTTTCGGTCCCTATTGGATGACCATCACCTAGTTCCCAGCATGAGTCGTCGTGGTAACTGCTATGACAACGCGCCTATGGAAAGCTTCTTCGGAAGATTCAAAGTTGAGCATGTGCAATGGCATGACTTCGCTTCAATCCGAGATGCTCGACAGTCGGTCGCTGAGTACATTAGTGGTTTTTACGACACGTCACGCCGGCACTCGTCGATTGGCTATCTCAGTCCTGTAGAATTTGAGAACCAGCATCGTATCGAGTCGCAATTAGCCTGTTGATCTGCCTTCGTCGGAGCCATTCGTCGGTCGCTCACCAGGTCCCCTGGCGAGCGGCGAATGGTGACAAAGAAGGAAAGATTCAACTGCCTTTGTTGGAAATCCTGAGGGAGCTCTCTCAGAAAAGTATCGCGGCAAAGCCGCACATTTTTGCCCGCTTCTATAACCAGTTCACCGTCCACTTTTTGTGGGGAAGATCA
>DNPC01000755.1 GCA_003501565.1 Planctomycetaceae bacterium
TGGGAGGATTGGGGTCAGTTCTGAGTACGGGCTTTAGCTCGAAGTTTCAAACTTGCTATTGCCCGAATTGTTGCCAGTCCTGCTACGGGCTCTCGCCGACTTGGCCAGCACGTAACGGGCATGCAACAACCCGCCAGCTTCATTAAAATTCGCTTAATGCCAGCTTTCAACCGGCATGTTGCTTGAAAGTCAAGCAAAGTCGGTAACTGAACACATGCGAGATTCGGCCGTGATGCTCACTCACCCCACCTTTGGTTACTGCACTAATGTCCATGCCGGTATCACGCTTGAGCAAGCCAAAGCGAACCTGCTGAAATACGCCGGGCGCGTCCGGGAAGCCATTGGGGCCGAGAAGTTACCAGTAGGCCTCTGGTTGGCCGAGGAAGCCGCCCAAGAGCTGGCAACCAATAACGCCGCTGAGGACTTTGCAGCCTGGCTTGGTGAGCACGGGTTTTTGCCCTACACCCTAAACGGATTCCCACAGGGCAACTTTCATCAAGACGTTGTCAAGCTGGATGTCTACCGCCCGACCTGGGCGGAAAAAAGTCGGCGAGAATACACGAGTCGTCTGATTTCGATCCTTGATACGCTACTTCCGGAGGGACACACCGGCTCAATTTCGACGCTCCCGCTGGGCTGGCCCGACGCCAGTTGGCGAGCCGGAGGATTGGACGCGGCCGCACACAACCTGTTGGCGATCGCCGAGCAGTTGGCTAGCTTGTTCGACGAAACGGGCAGAGAAATCGTTTTGGCGATCGAACCCGAGCCTGGTTGTCAGCTAAATACCGCTGAGGAAGTAGTCGCCTTTTTCGAGAGGTACATCTTTGCTGGCTCAGGCACCGCGGCGCGACGCCATCTGGGCGTCTGTCACGACGTGTGCCATAGCGGGGTCATGTTCGAGTCGCAAACCGGCGCTCTTGAGGCCTACAGGAACGCTGGCATTCGAATCGGAAAAGTCCAGGTGTCTTCAGCCGTTCATGTTCCCTGGGATCAGGCTGCGACGCATGATGCTAAACAACAGATACTGGAACAATTGCGGCAGTTTGACGAACCGAAATACATGCACCAGACTTCGCGAGGTTGGGGTAACGAACTCGAGGAACTTGCCTCTGATCTCCCTGCCGCACTTGCCGACTGGACGCCAGAAGGGAGTTTACCGCTGCCAGACCAGCCCTGGCGGGTGCACTTTCATGTGCCGATTTTCGTTCATGACTTTGGCAGTCTTCAAACGACTGCGTCTCAAATTGGCGAAGTTGTCGATTACTTGGCGACAAACGGCCAGACCGCGCTTGATTCTTACCCATGGTTCCTGGGACACTACGAAGTAGAAACTTACGCGTGGCCAGTTCTGCCCAAAGAATTGCAGGTTAATGACTTGGCGGATGGAATCTCCAAAGAACTGATAGCGTTTGAAGCAATCAGGCAAAGTTCGATCTCCGACGAACGAACCTGATCAAGGGCTTGTGCCACAGCAGTCCAGATTCCCGGCTCGCAACACGTCGTTACCGAGTCGAATTGGGGATCGCCGCCGAAATAGGATCCCTGGGTGAGTGAGCCCGTACATGAATGCAGCACAGATGATCAAGAAATCTTGGTGGATCGCTTTGCCGGCGGTCGCTTTGATCGTAGCCGCTGTGGTTGCCGCGAGTTCGCAGAGCGGTGGCCGCAGCCTTCCGATTACCCCTGTTCGGGTCGTTGCAAGCTTCCCTCATGACGCTGGCGCGTTCACACAGGGACTGGTCATCGAAGACGGAATACTGTTTGAAGGCACTGGAAAATATGGGGCATCAAGCCTCCGAAGAATCGACTTGCAAACAGGTCAGGTCGAACAGAAGATCCTGCTAAACCGAAATTACTTCGGTGAGGGAATTACGATCGTCGGTGACCAGATCTACCAATTGACGTGGAAGGGAAAAACCTGCGTCATCTACAACAAAGCCGATTTGTCTTACGTGGGGACCAAGCCCTATCGTTGGAAACGGGCTGGCGAAGGATGGGGCATCACGACCGACGGCAAAGTCCTGTACATCAGTGACGGTAGTTACAACATTTTTGTAGTCGACCCAGAGACTCTTAAGGAAATCCGCCGGTTCCGCATCAAGGATGGGCGGCAAATGCTCAAGAAAATCAACGAACTGGAATACGTGCGTGGCGAACTGCTGGCCAACGTATGGTACTCAGATCTAATAGCCCGAATTGATCCAGAAAAGGGCGAACTTGTCGGCTGGCTCGACTGCTCTGGTGTCTATCCCGCTCGAACTCGTCCCGACCGCGAACATGTCCTTAATGGCATCGCCTACGACGCCAAGGCTGATCGTCTTTTCATCACCGGCAAGAATTGGCCAAAGCTCTACGAGATTACGATCCAAGAACGCTAAAGAGCTTCATTCGCAGAGACTATCAAAGAATGCACTCTTGGACGCATCATATTGGGTTTGCGCCTGACAGCCTGCGACAAAGTTCGCCTTCTTGATGGTCTCGAGTTCATCTCGCAGTTGGGGAGCTGTCCGCAGTTTCTCGCGCGCATCCAATGCCGTTTGCCAGCACTTGCCTTCCCGAGCGACCAGCAAGACCGAATGGGTTGCTTCACCGGCTCTCGGCTTTTCTAGATATGCCACCAATTCGTCTTCACACCACAGTGGGGCCGGTCGACGACAAAAATTCAAACCTTCGATTAGCAAAGCAGCCTCATTGAGCCCACTGAGATCGGACATTCCCGCAAGTGCATCGACGGTGGGGCGGGCCACCATGTCGGGCACTGCCGTGCTACCAATGTGCTCGACAGCTCCGATCCAACCTTCCGTGGCGCCAAGCAGCAGGGAACGGGTCTGCTCAAATTCCTGCTCCCACATGCGATTGAAATGAGACAGTCTGATCATCTGCTCTTCCTCTCGGCCAGAGAAATCATGCAATTACTGGAAACAAGTCGTATCCGAAATTTGCTCGACTGCCCAAGTCGGATGCTGTTGCGTCCAGCACACGGAGTAGAGCGCCTTGAGCCCACAACATCGAGCTTTGCAATTATTGCAGAACGGGAATACCTCGTCGCAAAGACGTAGAACCAATCCGAAACCCCATTAGCCGATCGGCGTT
>DNPC01000419.1 GCA_003501565.1 Planctomycetaceae bacterium
GTGTCGAAGTCGTTGCATTCGTGAGCGCGGTGTTGAAGTCGGTAGGTGAATCAACATGTCTATAGAATTTGCCCACGGCAGCGTCGTAGGACAGCGTGGTATCATCGTTCAGAATCGCGGTCACAGACGCGGGAATTTCGATGACCCGAACATCTCCGATAACGGCAGCCGAGGAGCTCGACTCGAGACCTTGAAACGCCAGTGTTGTGGTCGAGTCTTCTGCTGTAAAGGTCATACTGCGTTGATTCCACAGCATGTTGGTATAGGACCAATCCGTTTGTTGCTCAGCATAGAAATCTTGCGACATGCCCGCAGCACTTACACGGTAACCCAGAGACGAATCGCTGTTCCAATCCCCCGATTCAACGAAGACGATTTGGTACTGTCGACCGGCGACCGTTGTGATGTCTTGTGAAATTGTGCCGTTGACGCTTGCAGCCAACTCAATCGATCGCCCTCCAAGCGGCGTCGATTCCCAAACCGAACCCGCCAGCACGACTTGACCTTCGGCCACGGTCCAGTCGCCAATCGTCTCACCCGATGAATGACTCGAAAAGCTTCCAGGGTCAGACGCGTCTAAGAATCGGCCGTCGCTAACTACGTCGTTCGATACGTCAGGATCGCTTGGAACGACGAAGCCAACGTGGGCACCGTCCAAGGCATTTTCGCTGACGTGTAGATCACCAAGGGGAGTGCTCGCCGTGAAGCCAGTGCCCGTGGCGTGACCGATACTTAGGTTGTTGCCACTGACGACGTCGACGACTTGATTGGATCCGTTGAAGCCATCCATTTGCCAGTTAGCGACCAATCCGTCGGGCAGCGAGCCGCTATCAAATTTCTGCTGATAGTGCAGCGAGATTTCCGCATCGCTTCGAACATCATTCCATACTCGGACGTCATAGACAGTCCCTTCAAGGACCGCGTCGGTATTGAATCCACCTTCGATGGAATCTTGCTCATTTCCAATGACAAACGTACCACCTGTACGTATCGACTCACCCGCCGCGAGCCCCGATAGCGTCTCCTTGAACTCGCCATCAACGTAGAACGAAACACTTCCATTGGTGTTGTCCCAGGAGACGCCGATGGAATGTCGTTGTCCGTCCCTTAGGTAGGAGAAGTCATCAGTCGTTTGCATCCATGAGCCATTGACCGTCAGACGGATTTTGCCATTGTTTTGTAGCTGCAGCCGCAACGCATCGTCGGCGTCGCTCGCATCCGACGGCGACCGGTAGCTAAGAAGCGTTTGGGAGTTGGCTGCACTCGTTGCGAACGATACCTCATACGTCAGTGCTTCGGCATTACCGAAAAGCGCGTTTCCATTATCCGTTTTTAAGTACGCGTCGTTTCCACCATCGGTATTCAGCTCGATACCACTGGACAGGTCGGTCGGTGAACTATTTGCGTCGACGCGATCGTCCACCGCCACCGTGAAAGCTTCATCGTAAGTATTCCCGTCGATGTCGGTCGCTCGAACAGTGATCGTGTGTGTGGCATTGGTTTCGTAGTCGAGTAGAGTGCCATCGGCGACAGAAATCACGCCCGTACTGCCGTCAATCGCGAATGCGCCCGCTACGGTTTGTGATGCGATTGTGTACGAAAGCGCTTCAGTGGCATCCAATACCGCATCGACATCCCATTCGACGACGTAACCGCCTCTCCCAGCATCGGATATCGCTTCATCATTCCATTCACCATCAGGCTTGATGTATAGATAATGCTGTGTGCCGTTGTAGTTATCTGGACGACCAGACTGCCAGTTGTTGTAAGCCGAGTCGAAGCTGTAGCCGTTTTCGTCGCCACTCCAGAACATGTCTGCTTCGGCGCCCTCGGCAATCCAACGCCACTCTCCCTCGACTGTCTCGTCTACACCACCGAGCCAAAGCTCAGCGCCCATTGACGCTGCAAGTCCAGAGACGATCTCTTGTTCAGTGGCGGATCGAATTGTACCCAACTGCCCGTTGACGCCATTCAACGCGGTGGACTGCGCATTGGTAGAAGCAACGTCCCAACCAGTCGAACTGGCAACTGCCTTGTAGAATTTGCCCGTCTCGGCGCTATAGATCAATTCGGGATCCGCGGCCAATAGTGTTGCAATTTGGGCCTCACGCTCGGCGTCGGTTCCAGACACGGCCCCAACGACCGTTCCATCGATCGCATTCTCTTCAACACTAACGGTCAAGGTGGAATCACTTGCCGTAAAGCCGCTCTCCGAAGTGTGCTTGACCGTCAAGTTGTTTCCACTGACCGATTCAGTGACAACACCTTCACTGGAAAGATCGTCGAAAATCCACTGCGCGATCATGCCCTGTTCGTGGTGAGGTAATTCAGTCTGCCAATTAGCGGCAATTTCGCCTTCGGTACGCAGATCATTGAAGACCCGGACGGAGTGTATGGTACCTTCAAAAGTATCCGAAGCGATAAATCCCGAGCCTGGCGATGTTTGATGCTGTCCAATAACAACGGTCCCACCACTGCCGACCGTGCTGCCGGTTTGGTAACTGTTTCGACCTAGGCCAAGTTGCTCTCCATCGACGTAGAACATAAGAATGCCACCTGTGTTGTCCCAGGTGACCGTAACCGTGTGTTTTTCTCCGTCGAACAACTGTGGTGCATTCGTGATACTCCCGTAGCCGACTCCCCCATCCTCGCTAACTCTCAAGTAGATCTCGCCGTCGGTGTCGATTCCCAAATAGAGCTCATCTTGGCTGTTGTCGTCGGCGTACGAGAAGAGTGTGGTCATCCCAGCAGCGGGCGAATCGGTCGAGAATTCCACTTCGATGGTGATTTCGTCGTTGCCATTGAACGGTGACTCATCTGCTTGCAGATAAGCGTTGTTACCGCCATCGTTGTTGAGGTTCAGGCCACCGGTGTTGGTGCTAGTAACCTGCAGATCGCTCGGCGAAGCACCTCCCGAGTCGCTGTCAGTGACGACGGCGTAGTTTGAGAATTCCGAGGAATTCCCGGACGAATCAGTCGTTACCAGCGTAACGTATTCCCCGACTGCCAGCGTTACCCCAGCCTGGTTGAGGTTATAAGTAGTGCTCCCGCCGGGCAGCGTACGACTGAATAGATAGCGAGCGCCTTCGACTTGCCCCCCATCACGATCCGTGCTGGCATAGAAGTCGTAGGTGTATGTTCCACTCGCGAGATCATTGGTATCGAAACTAACGCTCATCGTGCCAGCGTCATTCACCGAGGCGGCGGTTAGCACCGCCCAGTTCTGCAGATTGTTCGTACCCGTGTCAGCATCCCCAGCATCGTTGGGTGTGACTCCATCATTGTTTAAATCGACGCCCAATTCTGCGTTGGAGTAGATGCGGTTGCCGCGAATGGTATTGCCCGTGGATGCCGCCCAACGAACCTCGACACCGGCTCCGGCACTTCCGGCGATAACGTTGCCTTCGTTGGTTCCAACTCCACCGATTTGATTGTTCAAAGCGTTGTCGCTGACCAAAACACCATCGCCGGCGTTACCGACGACGGTGCCATCCGCCTTTACGCCAACCCAGTTGCCGATGATCGTGTTGTTATCACCGAAGCCAGTCGAACCATCAATCTCAAGTCCCTCATCAACACTGCCATAAACGCTCAGGCCTTGAATGGTACTGTTGCTGGTACGTAGGTTAAGCACGGCGGTAGCGCCAGCCGCACCACTAGCGTCTATTTCGATTTGTGGTGTTCCGGCGTAACCGGTCTGTGTCGTTCCATCAATGAAAATTTCGTCAGTGACGTTGGGCAGTGCACTGGCTAGGACGATTGTCTGAACGCCGCTACCTGCAATGTTGAACTCGATGGTGTCCAAAGCATTTGCATTCGCATTTGCGTCGATGATAGCTTGGCGAAGCGAACCAGCACCGCTGTCGTTTGTGTTGGTGACTACATAAGTCTGAGGAGCATTTTGAACGTTGAAGGTCACTGTGGCAGACTGGGACGCGATACCAGCCAGTGAACTGACTTCGGTACTATCAAGTGCTCGGTTGTAGATCCGTACTGAATCAAGTGCTCCCCCGAACATGCGGTTCGCTTCGAGGTCATTTCTGCCCCCGAGATAGAGGTCAGTACCGGGATTAAAGTTGTCCCCACCCAAGCTTGCGTCGAAAGCTTGAAGAACGCCATCAACATAGACGCGTGCACCGTTCGTTGTATCGACCGTCAAAGTATAGGTATGCCATTGTCCTGAACCGATGAATGCCGATGCGTCAAAGTCCAACGCCGTAGCATTTACCGTATCGTCGGTATCAGCGAAGTTCGTTCGCAGAAAGTTCGGATCTGTAATACCCGTCTCATTGAGGTAGATATTGAGGCTGTTGTTCGTCGTAACCGTGCCATGGCTGTAGATGTACTGGAAGAAGGACCCTGAGTTGTCGTCAACCTTAAAATCGAAACTCACCGTGAACTGATTCTTGTATTCGAAGTCCGGGATCACGAGGTGATCATCGACCTCGTCAAACAGGAGTGCGTCACCAAAACTGCCCGCAACCGTCGTCGTTCCGGTCATGCTCGTTGCATCGTTTCCGCTGACCGCATCACTACCATCGCCCGCTAGTCCATAGAAACTGCTCAGCCCGGTTTGTCCGTCATCAATTAGATATTCAAAGGAATCGTTTCCAATGAAGCCGCCGGTCGGAGTGTAAGTAAATGACCCTCCGCCGTTGTCCGTCAGTGTTCCGTTGCCAACGTCCGTGTAGTCGATGACTTGTATCGCACTACCATCACTGTCGGGGTCGTTATCATTGGCTAGTACGTTGACCGTCGTACCAGCAGGAGTAGTGTTGAAACTGTCATCGACGGCCGTGGCCCAGCGATTGACTTCGGCCGATTCGGTTGCATAAATTGCGACTGAATGGATTTCTTCGTCGCTGGTGTCGAGTCCGATGTCAGAGCCGTCCATCCACGCAGCTGCAGTTCCAGCGCTGTTGGCACCGGATGCTGATATAGTCCAGACCACTACATCTTGCGGCTGAATGCCTGTAAGCCCTCCAAAGTCATCAGTTCCGGTCTGGGTCATTAGGAGCGAGCCCGCAGCGAGTGTGGAATCACCGACGCGAGTCGCACGGCTGACCAAGTGGATTCCGACCGTGCGGTTTCCAGTGTTAATCCCAAGGTCGCTGGCATCCAAGAAGAGCGAAGTGGTCGCGTTGGAATTTGTTCCGGTGCTCGTGACTTCCACATGAGTCACGTCCTCCTGATCATTGGCGATCAAGAGGTCACCAACATTTAGGATTTGCCCGCCAACTGTCATAGCCGTTTCAACTATGGACAACGCCTGCACATCTGCATTGATTCCAAAGTCGGATGAATCGAGCAAAAGAAAGAGACTTCCACTCGACCAATCACCCGCTGACGCCGGCCGAAAGACAAGAATGTCCTCGTCCGCGACGGACATACCTGATATTGTTTCATCGTGTGCAGTTGAGAAAACGATGTCGCCACGCAGCAGATTGAAATCACCGACCGAGAGATTCTCTGACACGAAATGCATCGCATTCAGTTCGGCATCGTCGGAGGAATAATCATTCAGGTTGAAGTCCGAGCTGATGATTCCCGAAGTTCCGCCGGGTTCGAAGGTCGGGCTCGCACCAAACTCAAGTACCTGCGCGTTTTGCCAGTTGGTGATTCCAGAAGTTCCACTTCCACTCACGTCGCTATTCGTTGTGAAGAAAAGTCGACCTGAGTGAAAAGCCAACTCGTAGGCTCCGATATCACCGTTTGCATCCCGAACACTGTTGGTTTGATCCGTTGATTCCGTAGATCCCGTCGCAGCGTTGTATGCAATGCTTGATGCACCGAACGTATGAACGTGCGTGCCGTCGACTGTTGAGAGTGCACCCAAACCTGGATCACTGCCGACGATGTCGGTGCCACCGGCTCCGGTGAACCCACTATTGTGTTCAATGATGTTGTAGCCACCGGTAATGAAGTTACCGTTTAGGTCATTACCGCCCGACGATGCCGTATTGTCGGCTACGATCGAGTAACTCATGTTCAAGCCACCACCGGTTATATTGACCCCACCTCCAGAACCGGTGCTTGCGGAGTTGTCCGCAATCGTTGTGTGAACCAAATTCAGTGTCCCGCTGGTCACGTAGATTCCACCACCCCCGTCGGATCCGCCAGCAGAGTTGCCACTAACAGTCACGTTGGTCAGCGTAGTGATTCCTCCGCTTACCCGCATCGCACCGCCAAGGTCAGCCGAGCCACCGACCATAGCGACTCGAGTCAGTGCGGTCGTCCCGAGACTCATAATGTGGCCACCGTCATTCGACGATGTGTTGTTGTTGAAAACAACATCTGTGGCAGACAGGGAGCGTCCAGAACTTACGTATATTGCACCACCATGCGCAGTAGTATTAGCGCCCGTGAGTGTCAGGTCTGAGATCGAGAGCACGCCGCTGGAACGGACTTCCATGATTCGATCGCTGTATGCGGCTGCGTCGATGATCGTTGTTGATGTTGATGCACCTTGTATCGTTATTTCAGTATTAATGTCGAGGTCACCGGTTGCCGAGCCATCCTCGCCAAGTCCAGCGATATCGAGTACATAGGTTCCCGCCCCCAGAACAATCGTGTCGGCACCGGCCGTGTTGTTTGCCGCAATGATTGCTTCACGCAATGAAATTCCCGTGCCGCCAACGCTCGATTCCAACGCCGTGATGCTAGATGTATCGCCATCGTTTTCGTCATCGGTTGTCGTAACGGTTATCGTTGCCAATGTATCGTCCCATGACGCCTGGGCAGCGAATCCAAACGCAACATCCGTCTCAACATCACCAACGGTATATTCCAGTAACCAGTCACCACCGAGGTCTTCGTGTCCGGTTTCATCGTCAGAGGCCGCCACGTCGCAATCGCAGGCGATTGCCAACATATTGATCAGTTCTTGACCCTCTTCAGTGCTGGCTAAATTGCAACCGTAGACTAGCAGATCAGCATCTGCATCTAGAGCGTGCCCCCAAGAGGCGATATCGCCGGCACGTTGCAGCGAGGAAGCGACGTTCAGTTTCACGTTGCCAAGCTGAATCCCTGAACCGTCACCGTGCGAAACCAGATGCACCGCATCGACACCAGTCAGCTGTCCGAGCACACTAGTGACTTGCTCAATTCCATCTTGATCAGAGCCCACACGCACGATCAGCCACTGGGTCGAAGTATCACCCTGACGCAGGTTGTCGATCAACGTATCGCTGCCTTCGACCGCCCCATCAACAAAGATGACTTCGATCGAACGGGCCGGATCAAAGCTTGGCACGCCGACATCTGGGTCGTAGATCGCAGTGCTACTCTCAGATGTATGCTGCTGCTCAGATGTCGCTTCTGCCGGCTCAGCACCACCATTGCCAGCTGCAGTAGACGATCCAGATCCAGAATCAGAAGCCAAATCCGAGTTAGATTCCGTATTCGCGGATTTCGTCCAATCTTCGAGACTTATCGCCTCGATTCCCCCAGCGTTCACATCATCGATGGGGGCCAAGTCGATTGGAACGGGCGACGCGCTATAGAGGATACGCTCCTCGAGCATTACCGCATCGATTTCTTCATCTGACTGACCTAGGCTCCCAGTTTCGTCCGGCTGTTCAGCCCTGAGAATTCCATCCAGAGTCGCAAATATCTTTCGGAGCAACGTTCATACTTTCCAGTGGTGCTGGGGCTTTGGAAACTGAACACCCGACCTTTGGTGGTCGGGGAGTCCCAAAAAGTGTTACACGTGCGCGGCTTTGCGGCGACCGAAATGGATTGTCCGAAATCTATGGTGAGACAAACTCGGCCGGTTATTCCGACTTTGACGAATTCGTTTACTCTGCTGCTCGTTACGACAACCGCTACCTCCAACTCCAGATTGTGAAAGTCGTCTCTGCCTTTTGACCTCTCAGGCGATCGTCCTTCTAAGAATTCAACTAGGCCAAGGTCGATAAGGATCGTAATGCGTTGCCCCACTTTACAGTTTCCGATTCGCGCCTTGCGAGGCGTTAAGCTCAGCCTGCGCGTTGGCTCAATGCTAGCGTTATGCATGTTCGCGCGCGGCCTGAGCTACGGACAGACTGTTGCGGATCCAGATAGGTTGGTCCAACGGCCAGTCGTGCCCGCCCAGAAGCAAACGCAAACGCCCTTCCAAACACAAGTACCGCAGCAGCCAGAGGCAACGGGTTTCACTTTCGAAGGGCTACCCAAGATCCCCGATGACCGTGGCATTGACTTCAGTTTCCTTTCAGACGAAACACCGAACGAATCACGCGACAACGCCTCTGTGGTGCAGAACAACCAGCCACCACATTCTGCAAAATCCTCCGGTTCACTTGGAAGCATTCCAACCGATAGCGAGGATCACTCAGGCCAAAACGTCGCAGGTAAAGATGCCCCCACCAGCGGGAAGCAACAAGCGCCTGAAATGCGCCCACAGGCCTCGCTAGGTGACCGTGCACCTGTGGCTGGTGACACGTCGGATCTGTGGTGGTTTCGAGCGGCAACGCAGCAGATTCGGCATCCATCACAGCCCGTTACGATCGATCTAAACCAGCTATTCGTTTTGACGGCTGCGTATTCGGGAAAGGTCCAGGCCGTTGCCCAAACACCATGGGTAAACCGGACCTTGATCGCGCAGGCCCAGGGGGCTTTCGATCCCGTACTTTACACGGATGCCCGCTTCGACAGCATCAGTGATCCAGTCGAAAACACGTTGACTACTGGCGGTCCTCCGAGACTCGAGGACGACATCGTGGGAGTCGACACTGGCTTGCGCGGCCAGACTCGACGAGGAACTTCCTACAACGTCGGGCAACGACTCGGCCACAAGAATAGCAATTCAACTTTCTTTGTGCCAAACAACCAAGGTTCGAGCCGGTTATTCGCCAACCTCACACAACCACTGCTACGTGGGCGTAGGATAGACGTCAATCGGGGTTTGGTGTTGACCGCCCAGTTCGACACACAAGCAGCCGAGGCTGCCTTTCGCGCGGCGTTACAAAAACAGCTTTTCCAAGTAGCTGACGTCTTCTGGTCACTTTACTTCGAACGAGCCGCACTGCTCCAGCGCATCCGTCACATCGAAGCGGCCAAGAGCATCGTGTCGCGTTTGGAAGGCCGCGTGGTTCACGATACGACTCGCAATCAAATCCTGCGTGCCCGGGCCGCCGTTGCTTCACGAACTGCCGAGATCGCAAACGCCGATGCCCAAATCCGCAACCTTGAATCACGAATGCGTGCCCTCGTGAATGCCCCTGCCTTCGTTCAAAACCGAGATGCAGAACTAATTCCTAATCGAGTTCCGACGACGGCGCCTTTGGAATTCGACCTTGAACAAGAAGTCGCCAATGCTCTGGCGGCGAGACCAGAGATCGCAGAACTAACGGGTAAAGTTGGGGCTGCCAAGGCACGCATTCGTCTAGCCAGCGACATGACAAAGCCACAACTTGACCTGATCGCCGAAGGATACTTGGCCGGCTTGGAAGGCAATTCGGATGTGTTTGGCGCTTGGAGTGATCAGTTTACCGAAGGGCGACCGGGGTTTGCGACTGGATTGCTCTACCAACGCCCTGTCAACAATCAGACCGCCAATGCAACGTTGCAGCAAAGGCGTCTGGAATTGAATCAGTTGCATCACCTGCTAACCGAGGCGAGAGAGAATATCCGAGCTGAAGTTGAAATGGCTGTTCGCAATACCGTCGCAGCTGGCGATGGTGCTGATGCGCGGCGAAAGTCACTCCAGTCGGTACAGCAGGAAGTGGCCTATCTTGAAGACCGCTGGGTAACGCTCGGTTCAGATCAGCGATTCGGCCAGATCCAACTCGACGAACTGCTACGTGCACAAGACCGCTTGCTGCTCGAAGAGCAAAATCTCCTCCGAGCAAGTGTTCAATTTCATCGGTCACTCATGGAACTACAGCGTGCCACCGGAGCACTGATTAGCTTCCAAAGATGAGCACTTTCTGTAGCAATCGTAAACCATGGCCTACTCGCCTCGATATCTAATCAATCCGCAAGACATTGCTAACGTTCGTTCTCGCCACGTCGATTATCTAACGATTGTTCGGGTCGCAGGACTCTTTCGCATACTGTCAATTGTCCTGCCTGAGTTTGCCGAAGATCGGCGGCATCATTCTGTTCTCAACGCCTGGACTGCGGCTGTCCGCAACCTATTCTTCGGTGGATCCTGCGCGGCAGTCCTGCCCTTGGATCCTGCCCTTGGACTATGCGGTCGATTCTCCGCACAGATAGCTTACTGATCCTGGCGGCTGGTCTTTGACAATCGCTTGGATCCACGGCAACGTACAACAACACACTGCGGATTCATCAAGAACTATTGAGGAACATATGTCGTCCAGCTTACTTTTTGCTCGTTCCGTAGCTGGAATGGGAATGGTTTGCTTGTTGCTTGCGACGGCGGTCCAAGCCCAGACTGCTCGCTACAACGACGAATTTGCTATTCAAGGTTTCAGCCAGCCGTTTCGAAAAGCGTCGGTTGCCAGCCCGATCACTGGAATCATCCATAAACGCGAAGCGCGCGAAGGCGAAGTCGTGCGGGCTGGACGGTGCATTGCACGCCTTGATAGCACCGTTCATGATGCGCGTTTGGAGTCTGCCCGGTTGGCAGCCGAATCACGCGGTGACGTGGAAATCGCTAAGAGTGAACTTCAGGTTCGACTGAATCGGCTCAAACGCCTTGAAGAATTGGCAACGCGTTCACACGCCACCGAAATCGAAGTCAGTCAAGCCTCTGAGGATGTCTCCATTGCACAAGCAAGTCTTCTTCGTGCAACGGAACGCTCCGAACAGCTACGCACTGAGTATTCGCGAATGTTGGCTGAGTCGGAGCAACACAAGATCCGTGCGCCCTTCGACGGTGTGATTGTCGAGTACTTCAAACAGGTTGGCGAGTACGTCGGGCCTGGTGAATCGACTGTGTGTACTATCGCTGATCTTACAAAGCTGTCCGTCGAGTTTATGCTGCCTAGCCACCTTCGCCAGCGCGTTAAGGTCGGTGAGAAAGTCGGCGTCGTCTTCACCACGACTGGCAAAACACATGCCGGAATCGTCCAGTTTATATCACCATACCCACATGGTGATTCACAAACCCATACGGTCAAAGTCGTGGTTAACAACAAGGACGGCAAACTCAATGCGGGCGTACGTTGCCTCCTACACGAGCTCCGCGAGTAGTGAGATCGATAGTCGAAAGCTGAACCCAAGCGACCCACAACACTCGTTCGAACGACTCACTCGCTTGTCATCCCAATCAATCGCCTGAGGAATGTACCTGGGGATTTCCCTGGTGACCCGCACCGTTCACAACAGCTATGACCACGCTCCAATCCAACTCTATTCCGTCAGCCAACAACGCTGAGGTCCGCCATCCGGGACCAACGGCTTCGCACGTTGAATCGCCCGAGTGGGACCTAGGTTCGCTGGGTGCGCGATGGGCGGCGGTCTACGAGCTTGCTTCTACTGGAGCTCCCACACTACTGTGCTTCGATGGTGAGGTAAGTGAAGCGGACGAGCTGAAAGCCAGCCAGTTAGCCGTCGATTCGATCATGAACCAGCGGTCGAAATTATGCTCGCTCTCATCTGACCACACTTCCATCCTCAATGTAGAGCCTATCCCAGGTACCAAACGCTGCCTTGCAGCGGTGTTCAACAGTGACTTGGCTGTCATTAGCGAACAGGAAGCTGTAGCGCAACTTGCCGCGGTAAAGAACTTTATCAACACCATTGCTGAGGAACCCAACGCGGCTATTCCGCCCCCATCTGTGAAATCGGCAGATGAGATTCCATCCTGGCGAAGTCTGGCAACCCTGCTGATTAAGAAGCTTCAGCATGACTTTGACCTACATCGCAGGAATGCTCGAACATACATCGCAGTACTGGCAGCCGTTGTTGCTGTTTGCTTCGTGCCGATCCCTTTTCGGATTTCGTGCAGTACACGATGCGAACCGGTGCTTAGCCGGTTCGTTGCAGCCCCTTTTACAACTCGACTCGAACAAACGCACGCGGAAATCGGACAAAGGGTAAATGCGGGCGACCTTCTGGCAACTCTGGACGGTGGTGAGATCATCGCTGAACTCGCTAGCCTTCGAGACAAAGCGAACCAAGCAAAACAACGACAGCTGGCCGCACTTTCTTCCGGAGATCATTCCGAGGCTGCGCACGAGCGCCTGGAACTTGAACAGATTGCTAGAGAGATAGCGCTGCTGGAACGACGCCAGTCCGAACTTGAGATTCGTGCACCAATAGACGGCATCATCGTCGATGGTGACCTTGAGCGCGCACAGGGAACACCGCTTGATATTGGACAAACTTTGTTTGAGATCGCCAGTTTGAGTGAGCTGGTGGCTGAGGTCGCCGTCCCAGAACGCGACATAAGATTCGTCAGGCAAGACTTGCCCGCCAGCGTCACATTCAGTGCAGCAAGTAGCAAATCGGTTCGAACAAAAATCGAACGCATCCACTTGCGAAGCGAGATTCGCGAAGCCGACGCAGTATTCATTGCCGAAGCGCCGCTCGATAACTCCGATGGAACGCTTCGACCAGGGATGACCGCAAATACGATGGTTTATGTCGGCTATCGACCGCTAGCGTGGGTTGCATTGCACCGTCCATGGCACAGCTTGCGACAATGGATTGGTCGATAACATGGTGGAGCAAGACAAGATGTC
>DNPC01000799.1 GCA_003501565.1 Planctomycetaceae bacterium
TCGACCACTCAGCCACCTCTCCGGATGGACGCTAATCAACGCTGTCGATTCGGCCAGGAAACGGGCTAACCCCGCTCTCTGGAAGTCCCATATCTAAACAACATCGCCCGGTTCTTGCAACACGTCCTTGGACTTTTTTGTTGCTGGCGATCTTCCAACGCTAGAGGCCGCATCGATCAACTGGTCTGTATATACAAAATGATGACGGAAAGTATGCCTTGAATGACGAGGAACCCCACCAAGCCAATCGTGACACCCACTAGACATAGCAGGACGCCGGCAATGCCTGGCCGTACGAAAATCCGATACCAAATCCAAAATTGGTACCCGAGGCTAAAGAAGCAGTAGATCACCATCGCTTCCAGGAAGAGTCCCAAATAAGCAAACGGGACAACCGCCAGTGCAAGCAGATTCTGAAATCCAACGATGAATTAATGGATCGCTACATGTTCGGGCAGTAAGAACCTGGCTCGGTAGAAAAGCGAGAAGGTAATCGCAGTGTAGATCGGAACGCTTAACAGCAGAAAGACATTCATCCAAGAGCCGGAAATCTCGCCAAGCCGGGACATAGCCGTTTTCTCAAGATGAGCGTTGGCGGCTTTCGCGTTGCTGCGGAGAGTTCGATCTTCGAGGTGAACCGATAATTCACTTAAAAGACGTTTCGCTTCTTCGAGCTGTTCGGCGAGCTGAGGATCTTCTGTCGTAATTTCGGCCTGAGTCCGTTCGCTGGAGTCGACGCTCCACTGAGACGCTGCACCTGGAACCAGAAAAACCAACGCGGCTGTGGTCAAGGCGCACGACATAAACAGGTAACGCAGTGGATTGGTTAGTCGAGACCTATCACCGGCCAAGTAATCCGTGATGGCCTGGGTGGGCGTGCGGCCAAGTTTGCGTGTCGTGTACAGACTGCCCTTCTCGAGCGAAAAGAATGCTCGCAGTTCTTCTAGGACCAACGCCATCGAGATCCGTTGCTCCCTCGGCATCTCGCTTAGTTCGATCTTGGGATCTGATCGGTCGTTTGCGGAGTCGTCGCGGAACATTTAGATGTTAGTGAGCCAAGGTTTTTGCGAAGGATGCCATAAACCGGCGAAGCGCACGACCACGGTGGCTCAAGACAGATTTGACCGTCATACCAAGCTCAGCAAACGTCTGATGGTATTCGGGGATCTCGAACAAGGGATCGTAGCCGAAACCTCCCTCCCCACGGTAGTCTTCTATGATGCGACCGTAACACCGCCCGGATGCCTCAATGTGTACAGTTCCATCGGGCGCTGAGAGTGCGATTGTGCTAACGTAATAAGCGGTACGCTTGTGAAGTGGCACGTTTCGGAGAGCGTCAAGGAGCTTTTCGTTGTTCTTGGCGTCGGTTGCGCCAGGTCCCGAATAACGTGCTGAGTAGATTCCCGGTGCGCCATCGAGGGCTTCAACACATAGTCCGCTGTCTTCGCCGATCGTCCAGCATCCCAAGTGTTGAGCTTGCTGGCATGCTTTTAGGCGGGCGTTTTCCATGAAGGTTGTGCCCGTTTCCTCGACCTCGAGTGGCGATTCAAAATCTGCCAATGCTTGGAGCGAGAATCCCAGTGGTTCAAATACTGGTTTAAGTTCCCGACATTTCTTGACGTTGGTGGTACCAAGTACGAGAGGCATGCCAGGCACGAGAGACACTTTGGTGTCTCGTGAAGACGACGATTCGGATTGGACTGGAGGGCTCATGCTAGCGGAAGATAGCCCGCCAAACCCAATTTGACAATCAGCCTGCACGCTTTACGTGGAAACGTAATGGCGGCTTAAAGAACTTGCAGATTGAGACTGTCCGGGGCGAATTGAAAAAGAGCGGCCGGAAACTAGCCAGTGACCGGACCGCAATTTTCGTTAGTCATTGGAGATGCCAACCTCCCGCGGTTAATGCCGGGCCTAGCGGCCGCCAAGCAGCGAGCCGCCATACACGCTTGAGTAAGGTCGAGGTACGGCCATCGGTTTTCCTTGCAGGTCGAATGGAATTCGTCCGGTGGTGTCCTTGGGATTCTTGTCGACTGTCTTGAGCGTGTTTATCGGCGCGATCCGGCCTGTGATCTTGTTCTCCGCGTTCACAACCTCATAACCGCAGTACTTCTCCGCGACCGCAGTCATACGTGGGTTGTAGCGGAACTGACCGTCGACTTCCGTGCCAAGTGAGTCGAAGCTGCCGATGGTGACATAGCTACCGTACTTGTCATGGAACTCGTAAGCTTCGACGCCTCGTTCGCGCAGGCGAGTGGTCATTTGGTGGGCGCGAAGAGCTGCGCGGTCTAGGCGGCTGGTGACTTTTGTCGAAGCTTCTGGACTCGTCAGACCGTTTGAACCAAAACCGGTGATGTCCTTGCCGGTAAAGGTCGCTACACGCACGGTGTATTTTCCAGTGCACTTGAGCAAGGAATGTTTGACCTTGGAGTTGAGCTCCGTCACGAATTCGTCCAGTTTCGGCGAATCCAGGAAGTACTCTTCCGGCAGCAAAGGATTGCGTGTCGCAAATGCACGTCCCATGGGACCAAGATCCGAGGTTCGATTATTGCGATTCCAAACGGAAGAACGATACTTCTGCACGATCCAGTTTGTTGAAGCATCATCCAGGTCAGGTCGGGCTTGATCGGTTAGAAGTGATTTTGGGCGTAGTTTGCGTATCTGCTCTAGAGTTTTCTCGACGCGGGGATCTTCGATTGAGTCAAACTCGCCAACCAAGACTGCAAAACCTTCCTCAGCGCCACCGCTGATGAACCGGCTCTTCAGTTTTTTGACCTCGCGTTCTCCGGTAAGCACATTGGTGCGGACGCGTTCGCCCATACCAAGAGCATCGGGTGTGCCGCTCGTGCGTTTCATTACGAACGCGGGAATGCGCAAGGTCTCGCGCAGTTCCTTTGCTAGCGCAACTGCTTTGCTGTGCCCTTCATCCTCGGTAACGACTGCTGCCATTACGAGCCAGGGGCCGTGTTCTGGTCTCAACTCCAGCGGTCCATCGGGGACCTTCTGCTTACGGAAAATGTCGAAGATCGCTGGCGGTTTCGCAGCGGCAGCGGAAGTAACGGCTAATGCTAGCAATCCAGCTAGCAAGCGAGGGCTGCAAACGCGATGCAGACAAACGGCATTGTTCATTGTTAACTCTCCGTGTTTGGGCGAGCGACTGCTGATCCATTGCGCAGTCCACCAAACTTGGATGTAACAAAAATGAAGCTATGTCGCGACGTCGTTTTCGGTTTGCCAGCACGTTTCTAGGTAGGCAGGACCTGCAATGCTGCTCGGGGTGTTTGCGAGCGGTTAGAGAACACCGTCCGGATTGGCCGGCGTGAGGCCAGTTGAAGACCTTCCAAAGAGATTTCGAACACGCCTGAAGCCAACAAGGCGGTCTTTCCCGCCTGTTCATCGGTCGGCCTCAACTGGTGGTCGTCTGCTGAGGTCTCACTGCTGTTTGCACGCTTGTTTGCATCCTGGCATCTGCCCAACTGCCCCAGCCGTTTACCCAATACCGTTTGCCGCTTGCCTAACGAATGTTCAACCCAGCAGTGCCGTTGCGCGCCGGAATTGTGAACTTATGCGGGTTAGGTCACCGGATTCGTTAATGAAGATTACATGTCCGTCATCTGTGGCACAATCGGACAAGCCGACTACCGATTCTGCCGATCGAGACGGTTAGTCGGATGCTGTGCGTATGTCGTGGCACCTGACCGATTCGTGAATCAACCGGTCGGACTAACGCTGGGCGGTGAGATCAGGAATGGACTTCGGTGCTGGATAAGTCAGCACTATCGGAAGCGATAAAGCCAAACGGCTGGAATGTTGAGCCGGGCTCGTAGCATGAGCGTAGAGGAAAAGATTGATGCGTAAGAAGCACCAACAAAACGGACGTTCGAATCGCGGATGGGCACGAAAGGCCTTCGTAGCAGCCCTACTGGCTGGATCGAGTCTCTGTAATTCTGCTGCTGCTCAGATAAACGGGCAAGTTACCGGCAACCAGCCAACAAATGCCGCCATGCAATTGCCGCTTCTGCCTGGGCAGGCACCAGGAGGCGTTCCGGTCCAGCGTCGGACGCCTGCTGGTACGGTGCAGATGGTTCAGCAACCTGCGGCAGCGCCGCAAGCAGCACAGCAAACAGCCACATTGGGGCAAACGGCTACTCTACAGAAATACACGTTGCCGCCCAATCTGATTGGCACGATCGCGGCCCAGCTAGAAGTCGCACATCACAGCAATCCAACGGTCCGAGTGACTACTGAGCCGGCCACCGGTGCCCTCATGGTCATGGCTCCCGCGGCTATCCAGCAACAGATCGCTTCCCAGCTTCAGGCTTTGGTAAGTCAAAACCAGATTACGGCTGCTGAGGCAATTGGGAATCACCAAACGAACTACCAGCTTCATAACTTGAGTTGGAAAGAGCTCGAAGACGCCCTGACACGGCTTGGCGGATCAAAGCTGACGGTAACGACCGATCGCAATGGTGAGATCGCGAACCTGAACATTGCTAACGCTCGGGGTACGTACGACGTCCTTCAAATCGATCGCCGCCGCAACATCGTGACGATGATCGGCAGTGGCGAGGAGATCAATGGTTGGTCGCAGATCGTTCAAACGCTTGATCGCGGTCAGGCGGATCGAGTAAATGCAACGCATGTCGTCCCGCTCGCGCCAGCGGCACCTCGCAAGGTACGGCAGGCATTTCAGCTCGTCAAAGCTACCATCGCCCAGGAGCAAGGTGGTGAAGCAGAGGCAGAGGTCGATCTAAGCGGTCAAGCAACCGCGATGGGCACCTTGGATGATCTAGGCCCAGGCACTGGACTATTTGGCGACGTTCAAATTGAATTCGTCGAAGAGATCGATTTAGTCATCATTCGAGGTAGTAAAGAAGACGTTCGGCGTACCTTGGAAGTGATCGAACGCATCAAAGAGCAGGCTGAAAAAACACAGCCAGAAATCGTGGTTTATCCGCTCAAGCATGCCAACGGTGTGCAGGTTGAGGCGCTGATCACGGAGCTGTACGAAGAGGTCTATGCGGCACGACAAGGCAATATCAGCATTTCAGCCCTGGGGCAACCCAATGCTCTGTTGTTGATTGGTCGCGCGGAAGTTGTGAAGACGGTTGAAGAGCTGATCAAGAAGATTGACGTCCCGCTCGCCCCTGAAGACGAGCTTGAGGTCATACCGCTCAAGCATGCTTCGGCTGTTGACCTGGAAGAACGCGTTCGAAATTTCTTCACATCCGACGGTGCAGGCGGAGACCCGCGGCCTGGCCTGGCAACTCAGGCACTGATCCTGGGCGACTACCGTACCAATTCGCTGATTGTCCAAGCGTCTCCTCGCGAGATGATCGAGATCAAGAAGCTGATTTCAAGCTTGGATGTTGAAACCGGAACCGCTCAGAATGACGTCCGCGTCTTCCGCCTGAAGAACGCATTGGCAGAAGACCTGATCGATGTACTCAACGAAGTCATTGGAGGTCAGGCAACCGCCGATGATGGTTCCCAAGCGACACCGCCAAGTGGCAAGCTGAGCTTTGTCAATGTGGATGGTGGGCGTGTCGAGTCGGGGATTTTGGCAGGTGTCGTGATCTCTGCTGACTCAGGCAACAACCAACTGGTAGTACGTGCTCCTGCACAGAGCATGCAGTTGATCGAGACATTGATCGAGGAACTGGACCAGAGTCCCGGGGCGGAAGCTCGCATTAAGGTCTTCCAGCTAACTAATGCCGACGCGACGCTCATGGCACAAACGCTCCAGGGCTTGTTCGGTTTGCCCGTTACTTCAGGTCAGACTGCTCAATCGAACTTCCTGAACAATGCGACCCGAAACAACGTCACTACCGGTGGCGAAAGCTCGCTGATTCAACTCCAGATTGCACCTGAGGCGCGTACGAATAGCATTGTAGTAAGTGGCTCCCCATCCGACTTACAAGTCGTCGAAGCACTGATCATCCGCCTTGATGAAGACATTATCGAAAGCCGAACGTCCGACGTTGTCTGGCTCCGCAATGCGACCGCCGAAGACGTTGCGACTGCATTGAATTCGTACTTCGGTGGGCTGACGCAAGGTTTGGGACAGCTCAATGGTGGTGGTCAATTGACTCAGGCGATCAGCCCAGTGCAATTGTTCCAGCAACAAGTTTACGTAGTACCAGAAACGCTTACGAACAGTCTGTTGATCAGTGCTGATGCAGGTAACTTTGAAGAGGCAATGCGGCTGATTGAGAGACTAGATCGACGCCCACCCTTGGTTGCGATTCAGGTGCTAATTGCAGAAGTCCAACTTGATGACCAATTTGAACTTGGAACCGAGTGGGGCATCCAAGATGGGTTGTTGTTCGATCGCCAGGCTTCAACTGGCGGTACGCTAACCTCACCCGTGTTCAACTTGGGCAATACAATCACCGGGCCTTCCGGCGGCCCCGGACTAACGCAGAATGTAGCCGGACAGGCATTGAGTTCATTCGGAGTTGGAAGGGCCAGTGCGAGTGGACCAGGGGGAGTCGTATTGAGTGCCTCCAGCGAAGCGATTGGCGTGCTGCTGCGAGCACTACAAACCGCTAACCGTGCACAAATCCTAAACCGGCCGATGATCACGACGATGGATAATCGTCCGGCATCGACTCAGATCGGCCAGTTGGTACCACGTGTCCAAGGGGTCTCCCAGGCGACTGCTGTCAACCCTGGCCAGATTACGACGGCTGATGCAGACGTCGGATTGATCCTCGAAGTTACTCCGCGCGTCAATCAAGATGGCCTGATCCTGATGAACATCTTTGTTGACAACTCGAGTATTGGCGACCCAGACACTGGGATCCCGGTTGGTTTCGGAGTCAATGGAGAGGTGATACGTTCTCCGATTATCAACACCACCAATGCGACGACAACAATCTCCGCGTATTCGGGACAGACGGTTGTATTCGGTGGACTGATTAGCAAAACACGATCGACGGCTCGCTCACAAGTTCCGATTCTTGGCAGCCTGCCACTCATCGGACCAGCCTTCCGCTTTGACGTAGAATCCGAACAGCGACGCGAGTTACTGGTTGTGCTGACGCCTCGAATCATCGCCAACGATGAAGACTATGAGCTCATCAAGGATGTCGAATCATCGCGAATGAGTTGGTGTTTGGCAGATGTGCTCAACACTCATGGCGATGTCGGCTTGTCCGGTGGAAATGGACTGTGGGGGCCAGCCAAGAGTGCAACGATCTACCCTGATATGCAGCCGGCCATAATCGAGGACCGTGCTCTTCCACGGTCTGGTGCCCCTGGGTATGGACAGCCTTCGATCTACGGTCCCCAGTTCCAACCAGGGTCCGATACGATCATCGAAGCTCCAGGAATTGAGCCAATACCTACACCGATGCTCGAGGGAGCCAACGCTGCTCCGCCGACTGGTCAGTTCCAACAGGTTAGCTTTCCGACCGTACCACGACAGCAGTAGCACAAACGGATACGAGCTATCCCAAGCTCGTTCGGTGCAGACAGTAATAGACCCAGCGACTAGCCCGAATTCTCATGGAGGAGAATGATCATGCGACGTAAAGCACTCTTGTTGGCCCTTTGTGCTACATCAGCTTGTTCGTTCACTGGCTGTACATCATGGAGCTCTAGCAGCAAATCCGGTAGCGGATTTAATGTCCTACAACCAAGCACATGGTTCGAAGAAGAGTATCAAACGCCAGCTAGCGTTGCAGTGATCTGGTCGCCAGACATCCTGACCGTCTCCGGCCAGCCGCCAATGCGGGGCTTCGGAGGTCGTGTGTTCTTTTACAACAACGAAATGACTGCGGTCCCGGTTGAGGGTGACCTAACGATCCATGGATTCATCGGTCAAGAAACCGAACATGTCAGCAGCGCTGAAAAGAAATTCACATTCAAAGCTGAACAGCTTGTGAATCACTTTAGCCCGGGTGAACTTGGTGCTTCCTACAGCATTTGGGTGCCGTGGGACAAAGCCGGTGGCGAGCGACAAAACATAACGCTTGTGGCCACCTTTAAATCCAAGGATGGACAAGTAGTCCAGGGAGCATCCGCCAAACTCGCGCTGCCCGGCAAATCTCCCGACAGTTCAGAGACCCTGCCCGCACAATCACCGATGCAGACTATTTCATACACGCAGTCGGTAACTCCGAGCAACGTTCCCTATCGCAAGCCGACGACCCGAACAACAACGATCAATGTGCCACGCGACTCCGGTCTGTCCCAGCGCAGAAGAAGTTTTTCACTCAGCGGCCGCAAAACAAACGAGCCTCAATCGATCCAGGTCGGTAGCCAACCTGGTGAGAAGAAAGCGTCGTCAATTAGCGTGGGTGGAGGAAGCTCCACAGAGACACTTCCGCCGCCCGCAGGAGACCTGAAGGTCCAGGGGCTGAGCCAGCCCCCTGCACTGCCGGCTACTAATCTGCCAGCCAATTCAACTTTGGCCGGTGAAGCCTCAAGTGATGTGGTGCCTGCTTCCTACCGGCAAGCCAAATAGGAAGATAAACATTTGGGGGGCCAACGAGTGGTTAGCCATCCAATGGGAAGATGAATGGCTGGGCAAACAGCGTATGGGGGACGACTTCCCGAGTCTAATCTGACCGCTACAACGAACCGGCCAGCTCTTTAAAGTTCGTCGTCCCAGGCGTTTTCTGTTTGCCAGACGAGTTCGTTCTTGACCGTGCTGATTCCGGGCTCGAGCAAGAGCAGTTTCTCTGCAACTTGCGCATCATCTCTCGTAGGCACATTCCCGCGCAAGACCGCCGTACCGGCCTGAACGTCGATCATTACTCGATCAAATTTAGGCGGAAGTGGAATACGCGTCAGCCTAGCTTTGACCTCTCGCACGACCTGTTCGGTTGGCTTTAGTTTGGGCCGGAAGCCTAGCTTCAGCGTGAACGGAATCGGTGTCTGATTCTGCGTCTGGCCAAAACCGGCACCCCCGAACCCGCCACCGAATCCTCCAAATCCGCCGCCGAATCCACCGAAACCTCCGAAGGCATTCCCGAACGAATTGCCCAGGCCTACCGCGGTTCCAACGCCTAGGGCCGTGGAGCCAAAAGGCGTCTGCTGGGCAGAAGCCCCAAATCCACTTTGTAGCCCTTGAAATGGCTGCCGCGCACTGCCCGAGATTGTGGGCGTTGTTGCGGTACCTCCAGTAGCGGCGTCAGTTGGAGCTCCCGTTTGCAACTGGCCAAAGGCAAACTGTGGCAATGCAACCAGAAATCCGGATATTGCGGCTACGAGTATCTGTGGCTTGAAGATCTTCATCGATCTCTTCCTTGTACGATAACCTGGAGCGTGCGAGGGACGCGGCGCGGCATCCGGTGCCCTTGGGGATTAACCCCTCAGGCGCGCAGAGTTTTCGATCGGCGAAACGAGATTATATCCAATAATCGCTAAAGTTCCGCGAACATTCCAAACGGATTCTCGCTTCCCCATGCTTCTTCGGCAGTCTGCCGCTAAGCTCGCCGTGGCCCTCGCCGGATAACGGCAAAAAGTTGCCGGCACGATGGGTTGTGTGCAGGATCAGAGGATTCTGCCGCCTAAAATGAGGGCAGGTGCCGCCATAGTAGACGTGGAGGATTGGCCGCCTTCAAAATGTATCCTCCAACTGGCCATTCCCGCCGGTGGGCTACGTTGCTGTAACGCGCAAGTACTCTGCAACGTATCAACCTGCCAACCTTACCGATCCTTAATCGTTGCTAAACTGGGAGCGAGCTCGAGGCCGCTGCCGGAACGGAAATTAACTGACGAACTCGCAAGGAGTCTTTGACGTGAGATTATTGCTTGGCCGCTTAGCGGTCATCTGCGGAATGGTCGTATCGGCCACCTCGCCAACTTTGATCGCCCAAGAGAAATCAGCGCGGCCACGGCTAACCGCTCCGCAGCTATTCCCTGAGTCGACGCTCGCGTACGTGCGTGTGGCCGATGTTGAAGATCTCCAGAGTCGGCTGGATGACAGCACCATGGGCAAAATGATGTCCGATAAGGAGATCGCGCCGATCCTAAAGGAATTCTACGGGTCACTCGTCAAGAACACGGCTGAGATTCAAGAGGCGATCGGGCTGGATCTGGATGAGTTGCTTTCGATTCCGCGCGGCGAGCTAGCCGTTGCGCTGTTGCCGCCGAAACGAGTCAGTTCGCGTGATCGCGATCGTGACGGGGAGGAGTCAGCTCCGCGTTCAAACCAACCCGCGGTGGTTGCTGTGCTAGATGCCGGTGAAGAAATTGCCAGTGTCGAAGTGCTACTGCAACGTATTGAAAAAGAGGTTGGCGATAACTCTGACTATGACAAGAAGGAAATTGATGAACTAACGCTGCATTCCTTTACAAACCGAAATCGTCGTGCGCAACAATTCGCGTATTTCATCGACGGGGGCACGTTGGTCGCAAGTTCTTCGCTGGGCTACCTTGAGCAGATGGCTGAAGACTGGCAAGCTGGCGAAACAGCTGAGGAATCGCTGGCCGACAATCGTAAATTCGTGTCAATTATGTCGCGGTGCGTTGGCACTGAAGGAGAGCGGCCTCAGGTTACTTTTTTTGTTGACCCGATTCGTATCGTTCGAGAACTCTTGCCAAAGAATGCTGGGACGATGTTTGCGCTCAGCTTACTTGGACCGCTTGGGATTGATGGAATTGAAGCTGCTGGCGGAAGCTGGATTGTCTCCCCACCGGACTTTGATTCGATCAGTCACATGCACCTGCTGTTGGAGAGTCCAAAAACGGGCGTGTTGAAAGCGATCCGGCCAAAGACAGGACAGACAGCTCCAGAACCGTGGGTTCCACGTTCGGTAGGTTCATATGCCACGATAAACTGGGACATGGAATCGACGCTGGATGGTGTCGAGCAGCTGTTTGATAAGATTCGCGGTGACGGCGCACTCGAAAACACGGTCTTCCAGCCAGTCCTCGAGCGATTCGATATCGACATCCGCGAGGATGTGATCGGGAACCTTGAAGGCCGCATAACGATGGTTCAAGGCTTTGTTCGCCCAGTGACGATCAATAGCGGCTCGAACGTCTATGCTTTTAAGTTGAAGGATCCGAAGGCATTCAAGGCACGCGTGCTGGACAAAGTCGAGGCGATGATTGAAGACAGGACGTCGCTGACGGACCGAAACGTGGCCAGTGAGCTGATCGTCAAGGTGCTGCGGCTGGGGCGCGATCGCGGGCCTAACTCGCCGATCCGAACTCCGGAGATTTGTTTTGGCATCTATAAGGATTATTTGCTGATTGCAGACAGTCAGTACATGATCGACCAAGTGGGTAGCTGTATCGCCGGAACGACGGAACCTCTGTTGGACATGGTTGAATACCAGCTCATTTCAGAGCGGATTTCTGCACAGCTCCAGGAAAAGGACTGTTCGGCATTGTCATTCGCGCGGCCCGAGGAAACGCTTCAGTTGTTTTATGAACTGGCTCGCGATCCGGCGAACATGGAAAGACTGCGACAGATTTCAGATAACAACGGCGTCTTTAAGGCTTTGTTGTCTGCGTTGGAAAAACACACGCTGCCTCCGTTCTCGGTCATCGCGAAGTATCTAGCGCCCAGCGGTGGATTCTTGGTCGAAGAAGAGACCGGCATGCACTACACAGCGTTTGGCCTGAAGTAAGTCTTCATCAGGTTCCGCATACGGCCACCTTGGGTGACAGGATCTGTCTACCTTAGGTGGCTGGGGACGAGCCCGAGCGAGCCCCACGCTGCTCGGTTATTGGGTGCGCTGGGGCTCAAGCCAAGTCACCCTACCAGAGTTTTGGGCAGTACCAGGCCATTCCTCAGTCGTCTTGTCGGGCTCGCTTTTGTGCCTCGGCCACTTCGGCGGAAGTGAAGACAAAGTGGATGAGCGACCGGCTGTTGCCAACCGCGACAGCGGAATCTGCAAGACTTAGGCTGGTTGGAGGCTTGGTAGGCATGCTACTTAGCCGCAACGGTTCGATCGGCTGTGCAGGCGTGTTCGTATCGTCTTCGTCACGGTCTTCAAAATCGAGTTGCTGATTGTCATTCAGATCGAATATCGCAACGATTGCGTATTGCGAGACGGTCGGCAATTTGCAGTCGGTCAGCGCAATTCCAGATTCACTGATTACGAAACGCTTACTGATTAGTGGTGCTTTGTCGGCGTTTAGCTCACCGAATGCGGGGTAGGCAAAGACCATTCCCGTGATGGGCTGGCTACCAGCTGGCAATCTTGGCGTAGCGATGATAACGTCCACTTGCATCTTAGGTGCTGCCGATTGCAATGCTTGCGCGGCAAACGCTTCATCATCCGTGAATTCGATTTCAGGCAGCAGCTGAAAGTAGGAGATTGCGCTCATTAATCCAGCAGCAGCCAGCGCTACCGTCAACAGAAGCGATCCGTTATTGTTTCTCCACGTTTTCGACAACGACTGCATGCCGTGCCTTTTTCTTTCGGAATGTGTTTGAATGAGTTAGCCCGTCTGGCAGGATATGGCGATAGGCTTTGCCGCGGCGCTCGAGTGCGGCAGGCAAGTGTGCATTTGCACTCCAACCGGCCCGCCCTTCGACCGCCTGAAGAGCCTATTGTAACTCAAAACGCCAGCCTCTCGGGAGCACGCACCGATCCGGTGCCACTTCCTTTCCATACAACAAACGAGAAAACGCAGCTCCCGAACTGGCAGCTGCGTTTAAATCGTTTTTTGTTGTTGCACTTGTGGCAGTAGACTGTCGTGCTTATCGCACTAGAACAGCACTTGGATGCCAACGTGACCGCCGTGCAAGACTACGTCATCGTCATCGTGGATAATGGTTCCACTCGTTGGTGTGATGACATTTGGCATTTGCTCAGGCACCGTCGCCATACCCGGCATGTACCAGAACTCGTAGCCTGCGGTCAGCCGAATGCTTGGGACGATGTGGTAGTTCCCGAAGACGCCCAACTCAATTAGCCCGGCGACATCTACGTCAGAGTCACCAGAGTTAATTAGGGTAGTGCCAGCGTTGCTCAGGAAAGCGTTGCGTTCATCAAAGTTTGCGTAGACACCGCCCTTGCCTTTGAACCCAATGTTTCCGCGAAGGCTTACTGGGTACAAGATATCCGCACCCAACTGGACGCCAATCATTTCGTTATCGATCGACTCATTCAAGACTCCAGTTCCCACGCCGCTGCGGCTGGACACGAATCGGAAGTCTTCTTCGTAGTCGACATAGCGAACGCCGATCGAAGTCGACAGGACATCCCAAGTCCACCACTTACGATTAACTTCGAAGCTCTGCATGTGAGCTCGCCACGCCTGTACGTGTGAGTCGGCGTTGTTGAAGGCGTTGACATCGGCCAAAGTGTAACCGCCACTTGCGGTGAGCGTACTTTGCAACGTGCCGCTGCCAGTAGCACTTCCGAAGCGTCCCCAGTCGTAAGGGCCGACGTAGGACAGCTCCCAGCCGTTGACGCAGTCTTCAAGTGTGCCAATCGTGTAGCGACCGCCAAATTCATAGTCCCG
>DNPC01000034.1 GCA_003501565.1 Planctomycetaceae bacterium
GAACAGACGGTTCCTCTGTACTTCTTTGTCACAGGAGATGAGGAAAGCGGAATGCTGGGCGCTGACCACTTGTCGGCCAACAGCAGCGCGTTCGGCGAGTTGGTCGACGCAGGTGGGCTAGGAATTGTCGGCGAACCGACAAGCCTGGAAGTTGTCACTGCCCACAAGGGAGCCGTACATATCGAAGTGACCAGTCACGGCGTGGCGGCTCACTCCAGCACTCGGGATGGACACAATGCGAACTGGCAACTAATTCCATTCCTAAGCTACTTACGCGAAGTCAATGAGCGTTGCGAGTCCGACGCCCGTTTAAAGAACGGCGATTTCGATCCACCAACACTTTCGATGAACGTCGTGCTGGAAAACGAACCTTCGATGGCGAACATAACCGTTGGAAAGGCACGGCTGCAGATTTTCATGCGGCCGATGCCCAATACGCTCTGGGAACAGCTACTGGCCGAGATTATCCAGACGGCCAAAGATCAACAGCTCCAGGTAAAGACACTGCGGCCCATGCGACCGCTCGTATCCAATCCAGGCAGTTCGAACTTGCAGTGGTTCATGAAAACTGTTGGGAGCACAAGCGGCAAATCGGTTTGTTATGCAACCGACGGATGCTGCCTAGGATCGCTGTCGGATATGGTGGTCTATGGCCCCGGTTCCATAGAACAAGCCCATCGCAATGATGAGTGGATTTCCATAGATCAACTTCATCAGGGCACCAAGATGTTCGAGCGTGTGTTTCGATCCGCCGAACGTTTGTGAGACTCAGACAATTTAGCGTCGACGAGCCGCGGACGAGAAGTGCTAGAGAGTTTCAAAGAAGTAACGCAGGCCTCCAGCCAAGATTGGCGTGTGCGCGAAGCCGATGAGAGTTGAACATGGAACAGGGCAGGTTAACGACTGATTACACAATTCGCCGTGCAGTGGAAGCGGATTTGGAGTCGGTCCGCGCGCTGTTGGAGCCCTTAGTCGTTGCTCGCAAAGTCCTGCGTCGCACTCGGATTGAGACTCTGGCACTACTGGAGGCTGCATTCGTTGCCGAATGCGGTCAAAGTATCGCAGGATTCTGCGCTGTTGAAATCTATTCGAAGAAATTGGCCGAGATTCAATGCTTGGTCGTCGACAGCGAACACCAACGACAAGGATTAGGTGGTAAATTGGTTCAGGCTTGCGTTGATCTCGCGCGCCAGCGCGGCGTCATGGAAGTCATGGCCATCAGTGCGTCGGAGAAGTTCCTTCAGGACCTGGGCTTCGATTATTCACTGCCAGACCAGAAACGAGCCCTCTTCTTTCAGCTGCGGTCCCGCGATGAAGTCTACCGCGAAATGGAAGGCGAAGAGTAATTCATCCCTGGTCTCCCGTGTCAGGCCAGCTGCAAGAGCGACTGCATTTCGCATGCGAGGTTCAATTGATTGCCGCCGACAACTCGGATGACCAGATCGTATATACCAGTCCCGACGGTTTGCTGGTGCTCTTGATCACGCCGGACGTAGAGGGGGAAACGATGGTCAGTTTCCATGGGTTCGAATGGGCCATCGCGGGCAGCGAACTTCCAGGTGCTGCGGAAAATCTAGATTTGGCGATCAAAGACTATGTAGCAAGTGTCATGGACGATTCGGCAATCATTGCTGTACTGATGCAAGATGGTGAAATGACGGACGTTTGGATTACCGAGGACCCTGAATCCGACATTGAATGCAATTCAAGCGACGAATCGATCCTCTTCCGCCGTTGGAGTGGCGCTGTGGTCAGTCAACCGGAATAACAATGACTCGTTCATAGATCTTCGGCCACGATTTCAGCCAGTAGACATTTAGTCATCTTGGCCAGCTTGATTTGAGTTGTCGGCCACCTGAAAGAGTTTGATTGTGCTGGGATCGAAAGTCACATGTTTGATATTCTTGCGCCGATGCGTGTAGATGATATGCACTTTGCCGTCTGCGGATTGAATCATGGCAGGATAGCTGAATTCAGAACCTTTTTCATTTTCGAGCACGCCGACGGGAGTCCAATCATGACCGTCGGAGGAGATCGCTAGGTTTAGCAGCCCACGACGCCCCCAACTACCGTCTCCGGGGTCGAGGTGGTTATAAACCAGCAGATGTCGACCGTCCGCCAAGGTTACCGATTCAATTCCTGAATTTGGGTTCGGAAGGCTAGTCGCTTTCAGCTTACTCCAGGTTGCCCCCTGGTCACGCGATGTGGTGGACGCAATGACGCCCTCCTTGGTTCTGCACAACGCCTGAATGCTACCGTCAGCATGTGACAAGAATGTTGGTTGAATAGCATTGAACTTCGTTGCATCATTGATCGGTCCAATACGTTCCCAGGCACCCGTGATTGACTCACGGTGCAACTTGACTTTCTCAAAGTGCACTCGCCAGCCATCGTATTCAGTGGAGCTGCCGCACAGAAGCGTACCATCTTCCAAGAGCAGTGGCTTGCATCGGACTGGGCCATCGATTCCCTCGGGCAAACGCCGACGGTCGGTGAAAGTTCGACCGCGATCGTAGCTAAACATGACTTCGCCCCACCACTCTCGTGGACTGGGGCCGACCTTGAAGAATAGCATGAGTGGAGAGTTGCCCGGCGGCTGATAGAGCACGGGATTCCAGCACGGGTAGCGCAAGCTCGAATGCTGGACTCCATCGGCCACGACGATTGGCCTCGACCAGCCTTTTCCAGCGTTGTAGCTGACCCAAATCGCGACGTCCTTTCTGCCTTCACGCGTGCCTGCAAACCAAGCCGCGACCAGCCCGCGGGACGTTTCGCAGATCGTCGACGCATGGCACTCGGCGAACGGTACAGATCCGAATAGGAACTCCTCCTCGATTGCCACACCACCGCTGGATGCTACTTGTGAATCCGCCAGCTTGGTTTGCTCCTCAGGTGTGACAGATCCTGTCAGAGCGACTGGAGTAAAAGCATTACAATCAGGGTGGGCCGCATGGTAAATCCGGCCATCTTCGCTGCCGACTAACAGGTCTGGTTGGCCATCGTCGTCAAAGTCGCAGACTGCCGGGCTGCTGGTGTGTCCGGCAATGTTGCGCTGAGCGAGATTGCCCACTTGCTTGAGAAGCGTCTTACCGTCGAACTGCCCACAATTGCGGTACCAGGCTGCGTTTTCGGAATTGACCAGGAGGTCCAACCGACCGTCGCCGTCCCAGTCAACCACGCATAATTTGACACGTCCGCTACTGCCGCAGGACCCTCGCGACAATTGGAGCGCTTTACCATCGACATCGATAAAGCTCCGCTTGGCCGCTCCACCGTTGGGGCGTAACGTCAAATAACCCTGCTGATCCAGAGCAACGAGATCCAATTTCGAATCACCATCGAAGTCCATAACGCAGGGCGTTGTTCGCCACTGCGTTAGCGATCCGTGGGAGGGTTGTTGATTCCAGTGCCAAGCTGGTGGCTGCTCGAGCGGATAATCCTCTTCCGACCGAAGCGGGCCATCGACCAGTTGGCCTGCGTTGCTGCGCAGGCAGCGGATCTCGGCCAGTATCGAGTTGTACACGATATCCGCGTCGCCATCACTGTCCCAGTCACCGACGGAAAAAGTTGTATAGCCCCACTTTGCCTCGCAAGGCCCCTGGATCGAGCCAGACTTACCTGCCGTAACGCGGAACGGTTGGCGGTCCTGGCCAGCACCAACTTTCAGTAGCTTGACCTTTGCCCACTTGGGCAAACCATTTTCGCCACTGCCCAGGTTCTCGAACCAACCAATCTGGCCCGCTGTGTTACCGCACAATAGGTCTTCGTCACCGTCCTCATCCCAATCGTAGGCAACAGGCGTCGCTAGAGCACCGAATTTCAGGGCTTCTGCCTCTTGCTGGAAGTAGGCGGGTTGTTCGAAAACCGGTAGACCGTTGCGAACGTCTCCGGTGTGTTCCACCAACGCTACGCGACCGTCTTCATCCCCGACGACCAGATCCATGTCTCCGTCACGATCCCAATCGACCGCATTCGGAGTGATCATTTGCACATGCATGCGCACCGGGGATCCGTCAGGATCGAGGATGCGTCGCGAAGCGGCGTACTGCGGATTGGTCCGATCGCCGATGTTTTCAAAGTAATTGAACCCGTCTAGGAACTCGCCGCACAGTAAATCGAGATCGC
>DNPC01000649.1:0-15574 GCA_003501565.1 Planctomycetaceae bacterium
GATCAATGGATTGACCAGAAACGCGACCAAGCCGACCGCCTTCGAAGGCCCAGCTTGGTCGGTTAAGATAACGCATGACCGCAGGCATCCTCACGGACGAGTACCGTGCCAAAACACGGACGAAAAGGGAAATTAGGAGTTACATTCGCATGGCCCGTTCAATCGATCGCCCAATCCGCCGCTTTTCTACTCGGTGGTTGGCAACCAGCTGGCTGGCTGGCTGTTGGATACTGGCAACCTGCCAAACAGCTAAGGCGGAGCGCCAAACGGCCTACGAGCTGTTGCCGGGTACGACGCAGGCAGTCCTGATGATCCCGGACGGGACACGGATGCTTGAGAACTGGCAGAAAACAGAACTGGCAAAGCTAGCCAAGGATCCCGCGGTCGCCCCCTTCTTCGAAGAGCAACGCCAAGAAATCGAGAAACGATTTGTAGATGCGGGCTGGCGGCTGAATATCAAGCCGGAAGATATTCGACAGCACCTGACGGGCCAAGTCGCAATTGCTTGGATGAAAGCCGAAACCCCTCGCAAGCCGTTCGCGATGTCGATGGTTGCCGATGTCGATGATGACGCCGCAGCAAATCGGGAGCTGCTCGATCACATCGAAGCTGCATTGATGAAAGACAAAGCAGCCAAGAGCGATATCGAACTTAGTGGCACTGATGTTCGCAAGTTTACAATGAAACCCCGCGCTGGCGATTTGCTTGCGCAGCAGACCTTCTACGCGACTACCGGTGGGTATTTCTTCGCCACTGATGATGAAGAATTAATGAGCCTGCTGATTGCTCGAGCGACGGGCAAACCCGTTGCCACCGCAAACCTGGTCGACGACCCTACTTTCCAAGCCAGCCGGTCACAGCTTGGTGATGAATTTGCTGCTGACATCAATGACGTTGAGTACTTCGCGCGGCCGATCGGATTTGCGAAGGTGCTGCGAGACATCGGCGGACAACGTTCGATGAGCGACGCAGACATGCTGGCAATCCTCGAGAATCAAGGATTCGGGGCGATCGAGGCAGTGTGCGGCTACCTGAAATTCGGTGGAAAAAAACTCGACATCGTGCACCGGGGTTTCGTGCTCGCTGAACTACCGTTACCGATGTCCGCCGCCATCCTCGACTTCCCCAATAAAGCATCACGCGAAATCCCGCGGTTTGTCGGCAGCGGTATCTCATCACTGCTAGTAACGAACTGGAATGCCAATAAAGCATTCTGGAAAGCAGAAGGACTCGTTGACGAAATCGCCGGCGCAGAGGGTGTCTTCGAAGAGGTTATCAAGGGTATCCGCATGGACCCCAACGGCCCTCAAGTCGACATCGAGAAAGATGTGCTACCAAACTTCACCAATGACATCTACTCGATTTCCGATTCTCCCCAGGGAGAGGTTACGATTAACTCGCGCCGAAATCTGATCGCACTTCGCATCACCGATCCCGATAAGATGGCTCGAGTGGTCGACAAAGCGATGAAGAACGAACCAGATGCGGATCCCGTTGACTTTGATGGCCACACCATTTGGAAAGTAGTCAACGGACAGGATGATGGAGAGCTCGACAATAGTTTCGGGGAATTCGATAGTTTCGACTTGGAAGACGATTCGACTTCCGAGGATGCAGACGAAGAAGAGGAGAAGTGGTTAAACGAGTGGGCCATCGCCGTCCACGAAGACTACTTGATGTTCACAAGCCACGTGGAGATGATCCAAGAAGCAATCACGCTTGCGAAGACGGCTCAAATTTCGCCTCTAGTGCGTGAGCCTGACTACAACCGAGCAATGAAGGCGATCGAGGATACCTTCGGTGCAGAAGCCGCCTGTGCGTGGAATATCGTTCGCACAAAGAACGCCTATCGTGTTCAGTACGAACTGTTTCGCGAGGGCAAGCTGAACGAGTCTGAATCAATGCTCGCCAGCATTTTGGACAAGCTGCTTGCCAGCGAATCAGAAATTCGAGGCAAAGCCCAAAAGGTGAGCGGACAGGCTCTGCCTCCTTTCGAAAACATCGCCAGCTTCCTTAATCCAAGCGGATTGATGGTTCGCACGACGGACAAAGGATGGGAGTTCGGAAGCGTGATGCTCGGAAACGTTTCGGAAGCCGAACTTGGTGTTCGACTAGATTCCGGTACAGCTCGGATGACAAACATCGTGGGCGGCGAAAACCGGTAGTGTTAATTCTCAGGCAAATTGACCGAACAGCGGCCGGCTAGTCTCGCAAGTTCGGCTGACAGCAATATCAACCAATCGCCAAGCTGCGTGCTACCCCAGGGTCATGCCGTGCGGCGTGCTGTTAGAATTAGCACGATCCGGACAAACGCTCCGCCTCAGGGACCCGCGCGGGAGTGTTTTCCAATACGGGCCAAGATGGCGACTTGAGCAAGTTGACTTTAAGCCGTATCGGCGCGAATATAGATCACTGCCCCTTGCGAAGAACCTCAGCACCTGACGAGACAAACTGGCGGCAAACGGCCGTAGTTCCAAGACGCAAAAGTGAAGGTGTTGCCCAAAACCTTGGGGACTGAATCCTAGCCTACCTTCGTTTTGCCTACCGAGTCGCAAGTGGTCCCTGAAGAAGAGTTGATCGAAGCGACCCTTGCTGGCGATAAAGCCGCGTTTGGCGTGCTCGTCGATCGCTTCAAAGATCGGCTTTACAATGGAATGCTAGGCGTTGTTGGGAATCACGACGAAGCTGAAGATGTCGTGCAAGATACCTTTGTGCAAGCCTACCTAAAACTGCACACGTTTCAGGGCAACAGCAAGCTCTTTACTTGGCTGTACCGCATCGCTTTCAACAATGCGCTCAGTCGGGGGCGGCGGCGGCGTCCCGACCTGTCGATTGAACAAAGTAAAGACGTCGCGGGTAACGAGCCCGAAGACACATCGGAATCCCCCGACGAAGGACTGCTGCGTGAGGAGCGTGTAGCCCTTGTCCATCGGGCGATGGATATGCTGACCGAACAGCACCGAGCGATTCTGGTCCTCCGTGAAATGCAAAATGTAAGCTACGAGGATATTGCACAGATCCTCGACATCAACATTGGAACCGTTCGCAGTCGAATCTCCCGTGCACGTAACCAACTCAAACAACACTTGGAATCATTGCAGGAAGAGTAGGACAAACCCAGCGGCTCAGATGCACCTCAATGATTAACGGTTACTCCTCAGTTCCGTTATGATAGCCGCTCTACTCAGCATCAAACTTACTCCAACCGTTGTCAAAATACTCCGCAGCGATCGCGCCATCGCCGATCCTCAGTCGGACTGCTCCCTCGCGAAATGTAATCGCAAGGTGCTTAGATCCGCGTAGATAGGGAGCGAGTACCTTTTCCCTCATCGCGCGATGGTTACCGCTGACAACCGTCCAGGTCGGTCGACACCACTGCAGGAGGTCGCTTGGGTCCACAGATGAACTGCCGTGGTGCGGAGCCATCAAAATGTGGACGGGGCGCTTCGGGAATTCAACCAGATTGAGCAGTCCGTCCTTTTCCAGGTCACCGGGCAGTAACACCCTTTTGCCACCACGTTCGATCTGAAGCACCAAAGAGTTTGCATTGTCACTGCGTCCCCGCCAATCCTTGGAAGGATGAAGCACCCGCCAGTGTGGATGCACACCAGCCTCACTCGCATGGCCTGCAGACCAGGTTGACATTGCAATTCCGCCCTTCGACAATCGCTCGACCAACTCTTGCACCGGGGCATCTTGACTCTGGAAGAACTGAGAAGTGCTGATGAATTCCCCGATCGCGAATCGGTCCGCTAGTCCGGCAACTGCGTTGTAGTGGTCAGCGTCTGCGTGTGAGACTATCACACGATCGACCCTAGCAGTCTTCAGCTCCCAAAGCGCATGGGCGATCACCTCGAAACTTCGGTCATCCGTCCCCATTCTACCGGCGTCATATAACCAGATCTCCTCATTTGGCCACAACAGAACCACACAGGTTCCGTGACCGACGTCCAAGAAGAGCACTTGTAGTTCTTCCGCATCCTCCACGCGACTCGTTCTGTCGGAATTGCCTGAACTGTGGAACTCAAATGCCTTTGTCTTGGCGATGTAGCCATGTGGCCCAAAACACATTGGGACGACGCCGACTGCCAACCAAGCGGCCAGCGCAGCAGCCAAGAATAGCCGAAATCTCGAACCAAATAAGATCAACCAGCAAACGAGGATACAAAAGAACGAGCCGATCCATAGGGAGGATGGTGCCGGCAACCAAAAGTGCCCATAGGGAAGTCTATTGCCCCACATTACCAACTGCTCGATCGACCACAAACAAGCCCCACAGCCACTTCCAGTGCATGCTGCAAGCCAATCCCCGACATACGGGCAAAGCTGGACGATCGGTGTCGCTAAACCAAGCAGAAGTGCTCCTAAGAGAGCAGGCGATACTAAAACATTTAGCACTACTGAAACCGGGGCTACCACATGGAAGCTCGACCAGGTAAGCGGCACGGTAATTAGCCAAACCCAGCAGCTCAATCTCACCCCGCGTGCAACGATACGCAGCACAGTCTGCACGCTCCGACGAAAAAGACTTCGCTGTCCGTCGAGCAATTTATCGATCGCGTCGAGCACCTCGGGTTCAACGGGTTGAGCCCGCCCAAAAACAGCAATGACGGCAACCGCCAAAAACGACAGCTGCACCCCGACGTTTTCGAAACTGTCGCTTCGAATTGCCAGTAACACAATTGCCGCCAGCCCGAGAATGTTCCCAATCCGAATCGGCTTTCCGAGCATTCGGCCCAGTCCGATGGTCAGGACTACCGTCACCGCTCGCAGCACGGGTGGCTTACCGCCTGCTAGTGTCGCATAGAGCACACATACCACTGCGAGGACATAGAAGGTTCTACCGGGCCCGAGTCTCAGTATCCAACATAGAAAACCAATTGCCGATGCTACAATTTCAACATGCATACCGCTGATGGCCAGTAGGTGAAGCGTACCAGTTGCCACCAACTGCTGTTGCTTTACCCAGTCCACCTGCTCACGCTGCCCAAACACAAGCGCCGCGGCTAGCCCCGCGTGCCTCTCCGGTACAAAACGATGTATCGAGTGATCAACATACTTGACGGCCTGAGCACGCAGCCGCAACGGCCACCAGCTCTTGCGTGCTCTTCGCCATGTCACCTGTTCTTCTGATTTGGCGCGACAGGTGATGTAACGTTGCTCGCGGCTAGCCGCCTTGGCAAAATCAAATTCCCCTGGGTTGGTGGGTCTCCAAATGCGTCGGTAGCTTCCGAGCACTTCGATTTCATCGCCGGGAAGAAACGAATCAATTCGACCATCAATTGCCAGCGTAGAACGCGTTTTGACCGGTCGCCATCGCTTACCATCCTTCACTTCGGTCAAACCGATATCCCAGACCGTTCGCCATGGACTGCTACCAGGATCATCGGGGCGATGCATTTCGTTTGGACGCCACCTAGCCGCAGACCGGACGACAGCGCGAAACGCTAGAGGGCAGGCCGCACGAGTGGCCGTTTCCGCCAGCGCATCTGGGTGTTGATCTGGGCGGCGAACGACTACCCCAATAACCAAGCAGAGCACCCCCACAACTACTACCGCAATCCAGCGGTTTGTCCCGCTATCTACTTCGTCGTGCCGGCCGCTTCGCGTGACAATGGAAGCTGCCATGAAGGCAATACTCAGGCACAGCAGTAGCAACCAGCTCAGACGCCAATTTGGTTGATCGAGCTCTGGCAGGTAAGCTGCGAGCGTTGATCCGGCCAATAACAGAGTTGCGACAACCGGTAATGGATGGCGATACGCATAGAATGCAACGCCGGGATTAACCAGCCAATGTTGGCTGAACATCCGTTTCGAGCGTGCAGCACCAACGCCAATCCAACTTAGCCAGTGGAAAAGATGCGGTTTGTCTGAGCCAGAAGGGCAGGGGGCCTGAGTCACAGCAGCGGGATCATCGTGCGAGAACACACCGCTGCGATCGAGCCTTCAATTGCCCTGGAAATTCGGTGCAAGAAAGCCAACCGTTCTCCGGTGCTTCCTTTACACCACGATCAGCGGTCTAACTACCTAGATTCTGCGAAACATTTGTTCGATACGCAACAAAGGCTGGGATAATTCCGGCCAGAGTAGCCAAAACGATTAACCCAGGAACCAAATACCACTCTAGTTGCGTAATGGTGTTCAAGAAGCCAATTTGGATGCCCGTGCGTGCTTCCACGGCTGGCCCGGCCAGCAATGTCAACGCGTGACCTCCCAACCAACCCAACAAACCACCACCTATGGCGATAAGGAGCGACTCCAAAAGGACTACCATCAGTACCGCATCTCGACGTGCGCCAAGAGCTCGCATGACTGCGATATCGTGTTTCCGCTCGTTCATCGAGTTGTAAATACTGACCAAGATACTGATTGCGCTGACGATACATACGACAATTGTCGTACCCAGAAACGCTAATTGGACCGGTCGCACAAAGGTACCCAGCATGTCCGTGATTTGCTTGATTGGAGATATCGCTTGGGTCTGAAGCTGCTTGTTAATCCTCTTCTGAAGTGCGATCGCGAACAGAGGTTGGCCGACTTTGACCAAGACCGCAGTCAAATCGCGCTTTTCTAGCGGCAAGGGTTCTGCCTCATCCGCCCGATCACGCTCTACATACTCCTTCAGTTCATCTGGGTGTGCTTGGTCCTCGTAGGCTCGCTCGTGGCCTTCGAGAAGATAGAAGCCTTCAATATTGATGAATGCGGCTCGGTCATTTGGTGTACCCGTTGAATCGAGAATGCCAACCACTTTGAAGGCGATGCCATGGCCCTCGCCTTCGGGATCACCATGAGTCGTCTTGAAGGTGTCGCCAACTTTCTTACCCATCTCCTTGGCCACTAGTGAACCGAGCACGGCTTCGAAGAATCCATTTTCTTCGGAGTAGTCGACGAAGTTGCGTCCGGAGCTAAAGCTATATTCATTCTCCGATGAACGTCCCCACCTAAGCTCTTCAAAGAACGCCGGCTTGGTCCCTACTACTCGGAAAGGCCCCAAGTAGTCACCAAGGCAAAGTGGTATTGCGAAACCGCCTTCGGTAAAGCCAGCGTACTCGCCGGCGCGATCGGGCTCGGCAACCCGACCTCCGATTCTTCTGATTTCGGCAGCACGCTGCTCCTTTGGCAACAACTCTAGATAGTCTTCATAGGGGATCACTTCAATCGGCTGGCTCAGGTAATAGACAGTGTTAAGAGCCAGTTGCAACGCGCCACCCTTGGATCCAACGATCAGATGGTAGCCTACATTGCTGTTCCGCTCGAACGATTCAGTCACGACCCAACTGACGCTCAAAACAACCACTACCAGTGCGACGCCCAGGGACATACTGAACATCGTCAACGCGCTGGCAAGCCCACGTTGCTGCATGTTGCGGAAAGCGATGTGAAGAAGGTTCATGTTGCGACTCGATCGGAAAAATACTGAAAACTCGGTCGACGCTTTACGCCTCTGCCGAAGCCGTCTCTAGGACCTGATTGAAATCACTGAGTGACTCCACGCGGTCGAATTGTCCGGCAACCTCTGAAGAGTGCGTTACCATCAGCAGGGCAATTCCCTCTGCTTGGCAACACTCGCGAATCAAGTCGATGATCGTTTGTTGATTGGCGGGGTCAATGTTCGCAGTAGGTTCATCGGTCAACAAAAGCTTGGGACGATTAGCAAGCGCCCGTGCAACCGCCACGCGTTGCTGCTGGCCAACGGAAAGTGCACCCGGCTTGTGATGCAGACGTTCGCCGAGCCCTACGCGATTGAGAAGGTCAGTCGCTCGCTTTAAGTCATGCCGCCCCGATGCAAATGTCATCCCAAGCCGTACATTCTCAAGTGCGGTAAAGCCGGATAACAGGTTGAACGTCTGAAACACGTACCCCAATTTGGCGGCGCGCACACGATCACGGCCAGCCTCACTCAGGCGGGTCGTTTCAATTGAGTCGATTTCTACTTTGCCGGAGTCCGGCGCGGTGATACCCGCGATGCAGTGCAGGAAAGTGGTCTTGCCGCCGCCGCTCTGTCCAACCAGGACTGCTTGCTCCGCCGCATCAAGATGAAATTCAGGAATATGCAGGATCGGCAACGAAGTACCATCCGGCAGCTTAAACGCTTTCTTCAAATTCGTTACGTTCAGCATCACAGCTTCCTGAAAGGATTGATGAACCGTTAACAAGGCAAAAACAGAGGGCGGCTATGGGCTAGATGCGACGGCGGACGGCACGCTCGATTTCGCGCCGCGCGTCGTTCTTTTTCATCTTCTCGCGTTTGTCGTGCAACTTGAGACCTTTGCAAAGTGCCATCTCGCATTTCGCATACCCACGCTCGCTGAAGTAAATGCGAAGCGGCACCAACGTGAGTCCACGCTCCTTGGCCTTGCCGATAAAGCGCTGCATCTCCCGGCGGCTTACCAACAACTGACGTGGACGTCGCGGGTCATGATTCCAAATTGTTGCAGGGGTATACTCCGGAATTGTGCAACCGACCAACCACAGCGTTTCGCCTTGGACACGGCCGTAGGCTTCTTCGATCTGGCACTTTCCATTCCGTAGACTCTTCACCTCGCTTCCTTGCAAAATCATCCCGCATTCGACGGATTCGAGAATCTCGTAGTGGTGCTTCACCTTTTTGTTGTTACTGATCATCCTGATCGAAGGTTCAGCCTTTTTGGCTGCGGCCGCTTGAGCCTTCCGCGCCGCAGCCGATTTGCTTTTTGACACCGCTTTGGCTGAACCCGCGGATTTCCCTTGCACCTTTTCGGGTTGCCCCGAAGCCTTTGACTTTGGTTTGGTAGGCTTGGGCCGCTGAGGCTTTGAGTTCTTTTTGCTCACCACGAATCCTCGCAATTCAGACCTGCCGCCCCCAATATCGCCAGCGATATCCCTCAAGGACCTGCCAAAATGCTGGCCGGCGACCGGCCACCCTTACAGCCCGCCGCCCAATAGCGGCCCCCTCGCTTGCTTTCCACATATCGTAGACCAGTAGGCGTGATATCCTAGACCGGTGACCGGACTATTGAGTTCAGGGCGGGTTGAGCGTGCGTAGCGTCAGGCGTGATTGGAGCTACAATTGAGAAGAATCGTAGCGTGTTGCGACAGCCAAGACGCCGGTTACGATGGCGGGGGACGAGGCCGTGGTAGCGAGTCTCGAGGCTCGGCATTTTTAAGTCGCATTATTCTCCACGTTGGCGAACCCCCGACTGTTAGCTCTAGCAGATTACATCAGAAAGAAATCAAATTCGATGAGTTTTGACCTGCCAGTTGTTACAAACTCCGACTCTTCTGGAGGTGGCGGCTGCCACTCAGCGTCTGCGGCAGGATTTGAGCCTTCGAAGCGACTTCCGCCTTGGCTCCGGAGGGATCTCCCCAAAGGCAACTTCAACAACTTCACAGCAGGCCTGCTGGAAGAGTTGAATCTGGAAACCGTTTGCGACAATGCCAAGTGCCCCAACCGTATGGAGTGCTACTCGCAAAAGACGGCCACATTCATGATCCTGGGGAATGTGTGCACGCGACCGTGTGGATTCTGCGCAGTCTCCCGTGGTCGCCCAGAAGCACTCGAGGCGGATGAGCCCTCCCGAGTTGCTGAAGCGTCAGCGCGGCTCGGGCTAAAACATGTTGTAATCACTTCGGTCACACGCGATGATCTACCCGACGGTGGAGCGGAACACTTCTACGAAACAATTCTGGCTGTTCGCGAGCGTACCGGCGCAACGATTGAAGTCCTTACACCCGACTTTGTGATGCAGAAAGACGCACTGCGTCGCGTCATCGAGGCACGGCCGGAAGTGTTCAACCACAACATGGAAACTGTACCGCGGCTTTACCGGCGTGTACGTGGCCCCAAAAGTGATTACGGTTGGACTCTCGGACTGCTTCGTCAGGTGAAAGAGTACTGGCCGGAAATCAAGACAAAGAGTGGCCTCATGCTTGGTCTGGGAGAGACCGAGGAAGAAGTTCTGCAGTGCCTGTCGGATTTGCGCGAGTATGACTGTGATTTCCTAACGCTCGGCCAGTATCTGCAACCTGGCCCCAAGTACCTGCCGGTACAAGAATATGTTACACCCGAACAGTTTACGCACCTCGGTAAACTTGCTGAACAAATGGGCTTTGAACAAGTCGCGAGTGGACCGTTTGTACGTTCCAGCTATCACGCGCGCGACATGGTAGAAGCCTAGGGGAAACAGAACAAGCTTCCATCAGTCGAAGTTCTCGCGGATATGCCCATGATTGAACAGTTTTTCATGCCTCGCATACGACTGATTAGTGCAGCGACCTGCATGTGGCTAGTCGCCTCAGTTGCTTTCTCTCTGCCCGCGTGTGCAGAAGATGAAACCCAAACAACCAGCCAGAGCGACGCTAGTGAAACGAGTAGCGAATCGACGCCGTCGCCAGCAAAGCTGTTTGAGCCCCGCCAGTTTCGGGCGGACCTCGACGGCGAAATCGAGACTCTCAATTACCGTCTGCTTAAACCACAAGATTTCAAGCCGAACAACAAATATCCACTAGTCGTTTTTCTGCACGGGGCTGGCGAGAGAGGAGCAGACAACACCGCACAGCTGAAACATGGCGTTTCGAATTTCTGCTCGACAAAAATGCGAACGGAAAATCCATGCTATGTGCTCGCCCCCCAATGCCCCAAGGATCAGTCATGGGCCGATATCGACTGGACGAAAACGGCCGTCACCCAGCCGGAAAAAGCAAGTAAGTCACTTCGCCTAGTGATGACGCTGATCGACGAAATGCTTGAGAGTGCGAGCGTCGACCGCCGCCGAGTCTACTTAACCGGACTTTCGATGGGCGGATTCGGGACTTGGGATGCACTCGCCCGCCGCCCCGGTTTTTTCGCTGCCGCAATTCCCGTTTGCGGCGGTGGAGACCTAGCAACCGCACCCAAGATTGCGAACGTGCCGATATGGTGTTTTCATGGAGCAAAGGACCGCGTCGTCACTGTTGAACTTTCACGCAAGATGATTGAGGCGATCAAACAGTCCGGCGGAGAACCCAAGTACATAGAATACCCAGACGCCGGACACGACAGCTGGACAGCCACTTACTCGAGCGACGAAGTGCTGCAGTGGATGTTTGCTCAGCGCCTGAAGGCTGGCACTGGCAGTTCACCCAATGGGCCAGCTACCGAGGAAAACACATCGGAACAGCCAGAAATGAAGAAGAAGTAATCCGTTTGAGGTGCCGTGAGCTGAGTATCGCCGCCCGAGCTTGTCCACCCGTTCCGTCCAACATTCGACTCTCTCCTCCAGCGTCATGGTCTTCACTGGAAAAACGCCGATGAGTTCCGATGCGCCGCATCGCAAAACACACTCTGAACTCAAGCCAGGACAGCAAGCGATGCTGTTCCCGGGATTCGGATATTTTGATCAGAAGAAAGAGTGCTGGCGGGCACTGGTGCACGGCCGTGTTTTCCGTGGCGATCGCATTCCTCTTGGCACGCGTTTGCTCTTAAAGGGCCTCAAACGGGCAATGCGAGCCAGCCCGGAAGAACTTGCCAGTGAGACATTCCAACAACGCATTGGCGGCTTCCTTACATCTCCCGGAAAACGGCGACGGATCGTGCTCAAAACGGGAGAAAGGAATTACCGGCTCCGTCGCCGTACGCGACGAAATGGGGCCTTTTATGGCCGAATCACTCTGCCGCCGGACGCAATCCCAGACACTCCCCCACAGCAGGACCTAGGCCTGGAAGTCGTTGGACCGGAAAGCAGCCTGGCATCGGGGAAAATACACATTACGCCCCCACGTGGAATCAGCATCATCAGTGATATCGATGACACCATCAAATTCACAGACGCCACCCGCAAATCGGAGATGCTAGCGAACACTTTCTTGCGTCCGTTCGAAGTGATTGAGGGCATGGCGCAGCTCTATCAGCATTGGCATCAGCGCGACTGTGCATTCCACTATGTATCCAGTAGCCCGTGGCAACTCTATGTTCCACTTGCCGAACTTTGCCTTGCCAGCGATTTCCCGGACGGCAGCATGCACCTGAAGTATTTCCGCCTGCGCGAAGAAATGTTCAAGCGCTTCCGGCCCCTTCGACGCAACAACAAAGTGGCGATCATTGCTGGCATCCTGAAGTGCCTGCCAACCCGCAAGTTCATTTTGATCGGCGACAGTGGAGAAAAGGATCCGGAGATCTACCGTTTCCTCGCCCGCCGATTCCCTGACCAGATTCGGGCAATCGCCATTCGTAACCTGGCCGCGCGACCTCTTGAAGGCCAGCGTCGAGAGAAACTAAACCGTGTGCTGAGTACAACTCAGGTCAGGCTGTTCGTCGAGCCAGAAGAAATCGAAGATCTGGCGACTGAAATTGCCGAGCAACTGTAGCTTGGGACGAACAATCTCCGAAGTAATCGTTTGCACTACTGCAGTTTGACTTCTTCACTGCCTGCCACGCGCATCTGGACGTTCGGATTCGCTTCCAGCACTGGTGATCGACCAAACAGATTCTCAAGCTCATGTAGTTGCTTGGCAGCGATCCATTCGAATTCCGTTTCACTGTATTCGCTTGCGTTGCCCCTCAAGCACTGAACGACGTTTTGCTTCGTCAGGTCTGTCGCAAATTCGGGTGTTGCGACGAGTGTATTTCCCAGTCGATCGACAAGCAGAATACGGTCATAACCGCTCAGCGTAATACGCGTTCCGTCAAATGCCACATCAAGCCACATCTTTCCAAACTGCTGGGCTTCGGTCAGTGTCGCAGTGTGAATCCCCTCGTCCGCAAGCAACTCCATGGCACCGCAAAAGTGCTTGAGGAACACTGAATCGATCGTATTGGCGCCACTATCAATCACGATTCCGCCAGAAAAATGCGCAATTCCGCGTTGTGAGATTTCGGCTGATCGGACGTACAGCAAACCCACGGCGGACATAGAGCTTAGGCTTCCAGCGGTCAGCCGACCGAAGTCCACCTGGCTGAGCGCGGTGTAGCCCACGTCAACTGGAAGGAACTCGATGCCCCAGGCGTTCGCCGACCGGCTGAGCCGAACCGAGCCGCACAGTCCTGCTTGTTCACCAAACTTCTCTAGTTGTGGAACTAGTTCAAATGCCAAACAAAATGGAAGTGTTTGCCCTCCGGTTTTGATCTCGATTTGAGTGGCTGGCTGCGACTGGCGGGTATCTCGCGTAGCGACGATTTCAGCCGGTCTCTGCGTGGTGCCTTGAGCCAACCGCTGGCGACCGGCATACTCACCGGCAACGGATTCGATCTGCAATCGCAACGCCTGGGTTTCTTGCTGCGGTTCGAAACTCAACTGTGTGCCGCCCAGCTCAATGCGAGCTACAGCGGTGGATACAGCCAACTGCTGAATCTCAAACTTGACCGGGGTCTCGAATTCGCCGGGGCGACACAGTACCCAGTCATGTGCGCGTTCCCAAAGCTGCCGCAGTCCACCAGCCGACAATTCAGCTTTTGGGCAAACCATTGCCCATCCCTTGCCGGAACGTGTGGCCGTTACGCTCGAAAACTGCGCAATCAGATCACCACTTTCTGGATGGAGCAACTTCAGCCCCGTGACGCGACTGCGACTGGGCGTCAGTGTTTCTACTTGCTCAATTTCCGCTCGAACCGCCAAAGCAGTCGCGATCGAGCCTTCCCAAGCAGTGATGCGAGCACCGCGAAATCCAGGCAGCCAAGTTCCGAAGATAAGGAAAATAGCGTAACAAACCGGCAAGAAACCGAGCGCAAGAAAGCTACTCCGGCAAAGCATGATCGCTGCCGTTTCGTGCATCCTTAGGTTGCCAGTCTGTCGGGACCCCATCACTGCAAATCCATTTGCATCCGTTGGCGGGGAGGTTCGCCAGTGATTCGAATCAGCCGCTAGTCTGCTAGCGACCGCTAATTCAGGCAATCCAGAACATGTCATCCAAGTCTACGCGATAGCCTACAACAGATTACCTCTCGATCTGCCACTGCGTCTACTGCAATGGCCGATGCTATCAATAGCTTAAACGTCATCGATCGAGATCCCAGGGCTCGCTTGCTAGCGATGCGGTCTGTGCTCTATGATGCTGAGTAGTGATCAACCACTCAATTTCGACGGCCCAAACTCCTTTTGCTCAAAAAAGCAACCATGTCAACGCACACCGCCGACGCTCCAACCGAAAAAGCGACGACTCCCGATAACGTCTACTTTCGTTGTTTTGCTGGTTGCGGAGCGACATTTTCGCTGTACGACGTCGTGTACCGCTGTCCCAAGTGCGATTCGCTACTCGAGGTCTACCATGAGCGGGATCCGCTCAAGCAACGCAATGCGTATCAGTGGCAGCGTCTGTTTGACTCGCGGGCAAGTACAACCACCTGGCCCTATGGCAGCGGGGTCTGGGGCATGCGAGAGTGGGTGATCCCCGATTTGCGTGACGAAAATATCGTCAGTATGTGTGAGGGCAACACCAATCTCTTCTGGGCGGAGCGTCTCGGCTCGCAACTAGGAGTCCCGGACCTGTGGATCAAGCTTTGTGGCAACAGCCATACCGGGAGCTTCAAGGACCTTGGCATGACGGTCCTAGTAAGTGTTGTCAAACAAATGATGGCCCAGGAAAACTCGCCGGTAAAAGCGGTTGCCTGCGCTAGCACTGGAGACACCAGCGCTGCTCTAGCAGCCTATGCCGCCTACGCAGGAATCCCTGCAATCATTTTCTTGCCGGCTGGCAAAGTCAGTACAGCACAGTTGATTCAACCTGTCGCCAATGGCGCTCATGTGCTCGCTTTAGACACCGATTTCGATGGGTGCATGAAAATTGTCCAAGAGGTGACCCAAGACCGCAGCATTTACCTCGCCAACTCGATGAACAGCCTGCGAATCGAAGGCCAGAAGACTGTGGGAATCGAGATTTGCCGGCAGTTTAACTGGGAGGTCCCGGATTGGATCGTCATCCCAGTTGGGAACCTGGGCAACATCAGTGCACTTCACAAAGGCTTTCGCCTGATGAAAGACCTTGGCGTCATCGATCGAATGCCGGGATTAGTTGCCGCCCAGGCCAGCCAAGCGAACCCCTTCTACCAGTCCTTCAAACATGGCTTTGAGTCAAAGACGTCGATCACCGCCGAAAAGACGCTTGCCAACGCAATCCAAATTGGAAACCCAGTCAGCTACGAAAAAGCGGTGGCCGCTGTCAAGGAAACAGGTGGCGTCGTTGAACACGCAACCGAGCAGGAACTAGCGGACGCGGCAGCCAAGGCGGATTTAACTGGCATGTTTACTTGCCCGCACACCGGCGTCGCTTTGGCCGTCCTTGAAAAACTCGTCAAACGCGGGCAAATCAAACGAGAAGACCGAACCGTCGTCGTCAGTACCGCACATGGCCTGAAGTTTACCGACTTCAAGGTGGACTACCACGAATCGACTCTAGAATCGATCGCTAGCACCTATGCCAATCCCCCCGCATACTTGCCTGCTTCAACGGACGCGGTGAAAAAAGAAATCGCTCGACGACTTCAAATATAGCGCGATTCGAAGACTACACAGTCAGCTGCGCCACCCGTCCCCGACCACACCCTCCCACTCGGCACAGCGGGAGGTCGAGGCTATCGCTACCCTCCAGGAGGGTCGACGTTGCGAGCCCCAGCGAGTAAGGC
>DNPC01000649.1:15645-15832 GCA_003501565.1 Planctomycetaceae bacterium
GCGAGCCCCAGCGAGTAAGGCCGCGGAGCTCCGACGCTGCCGAATGTTCTGGCCAGCAAATATATTTACGGGCGCGTTTCGAAACGGCGGCGCCGTTAGTTCCACGCTTTGAATTCGCGCGACGGACATCGCTAAACCAGACATTCCTTATTGTGTCAGGTTTCCCAAAGGGACCGCTGCCGGGCTA
>DNPC01000683.1 GCA_003501565.1 Planctomycetaceae bacterium
GTCGCCGCCCGGTGCTTTTAGACATTTCGCCTTAGGCTTCCCTCTTTGCAATCGAGGCTCCATTCATGTCGCCGGATAAACCCCGAAGACTCTCTTGGCTCGCACTACTCTTGTTTGCCCTCTTTCTTTCCTCGATGTCCCGCGGCATTTCTAATGCAGTATCCCTGCCGGCCGACCACGCAGTAACCGATATCGCCTTTGCACTGCTACTCAGCGGCGACATCCCCATCATCATTTTCCTCTTGGGGGCGACTGCGATCGTAGTTTCTCGCCATCTGCGTAACCGAGAACCACTCGTGATTCAATCGGTTCGGCATCATGTGGAGACTCAATCCCCGTCGATAACCATTCGTCGCGTCCGGATTGTCGGTGATTCAACTGACGGCAAAGCCCAAGTCTTGGTTGAACACGGCATCTCGCCACCGTCGTATTCGCTTTACGAAGTCGATCCCACGTCACAAACGGTCATACATCGTCAAGACTCCACGCGACTTCCGCCGAACATCAAATTGACGGCATAACAAAAAGTGCATTGGAGTTGCCGGTCGGCTAGACACCGAAATCAACGTCACTGACGACAACCCAAACGCCACTGGCAGCAACCCAGTGGTTTTATGTGTTTCTTTACGCAGTTCCTCCGGACGCATCCAGCCAAAGTCTGGTAAGCTCCCGTTAGTTCATTTCCGCACCGATGCAACAATGAACACAAGCAACAATAAGCTGATGCTGACCTTCAAAATTTTGAAGGTGATTGCCGTCGTCTGTTGGCTCAGCGTTATCTGGGGAATTCGTGGGCTCTCGCAGGACCCGACTATCGTTTGGGTTCTAGTTTTGCCCCGGATTTCTTCGCGGCAATTGCTCTCTTTTTTGACGCAATTGATCGTACAGCTCGAGCGCGTGGTTTTGAGGTGATTCGGGCTAGGAGCAATTGGCTGATTGTTGCCGTTGGTGTTTGCACACTGTTGTTCGTAGGAGAGCTGCTTCAGGAATATGTTTTCTGGGGTAGTTTTGATTGGTGGGATGTCGCCGCGCACGTTGTCGGTGTGGGCGTGAGTTCGGCGATCATGGCGGTGTTGATCTCAAGTGCATCGGGCCGGACTGAAGGAACCAACTAAGACTGATGAGTAGACGATCGTTCGGCTCACATCTTCGTAGAGCGACCCAGACCAGGAAAACCTTGGCAGAAAGAAACCCCGCGTTTGACAACACAGAGTGTAATGCCGCTCGTTTTCAGTCAGGCAGCGAGCGGCGAAGGCCCTAGTCGTCGAGAAAAACGGCAATCTCTTTTTCACTCAAGCGGTGTGGGCGATTTGTGTCTAGGTTCATCCAGAATCCGTGTGATACACATCTACAAACGCACTCGCCGTCAGATTTTCTAATGACAGAATGATTCAGAACACCTCGTGTGGGTTTGCTAAACACTATTGTTGATTCGATGCGAAACGCGTCACCATAACGCAACTCGCCGAGGTAATCGTATTCGGCACGTCTTACAACCGGAGCGATCGGCTCTTTGTCGGAAGACAATGCTTCGACTCCACCACAAGCGAAAACGTGGAGAGTAGCTTCCTCACAATAGGTGCTGTATACCGAGTTGTTCACGTGGCGATTGGAGTCGACATCGCTGAAGCGAACCGTTCCTTCGAAAACGAAAGTTTTGCTCGCCCTGTTGAGCACGTTTTTTGGACTTTCCTTGTCAGCCATCTTTCTCTCCATTCATCCGATCTGCCTCGGAATCACGCCTGCTTGCCCCATTGAAAACGACCTGCAAAAGCTCTAAGGCGATCTCGGTGTTACGCCAATAGATTCGAACGCGGCACCAGTTATATGGTTTTGATAGAAAAACGCTTTTGTCTCTTCTGAAACATAGTGCGATCTACCTACGGATTCCGGTGTGCAAAAGCTCCGGAGTGATTCTAACTCTGGGAATTCGTGGATCCAATCGCGATACAATGAGGTGACGTTTTGCGGCTCTCGTGGGTACCCCGTTAAATAGCTAATGCTCGATTTTCCATGGTCCTGTACGTCAAATCTCAAGAGTGGCTTAGCAATGAAGAAGTAAATTCCACCACGATGCTTCAGCGGAAGCCACTCGATGTCGCTCCAGTGGCTTTTCAATAAGGCCATAGCACGCTCAGTGAATCCAGGGCAGCCAGCTGTAAACTGCGGAGCGACAACGTCGTAGCGACGTCTTAAGAAACGCTTAGCTGACCCAAACACGTGGACATCAGGCCAATCCTCGAGGACATTTCCATTTTTCTCGATCTTCTCACGAATATCCTGCCCAAGAAGATGCGACTCTTCGCCGTGAACTGCATCGTCAATATACAACCCGCAGGAATCGCCGGAACCATATAGCTTGAACCATTTCTTCGGCTGCATAGGTGCACCAGCACTCTTGAGTTGGATCTAGAATGGCCCACTTTATTCAAGGCCAAGGAATTCAGTCGACTAACCGTTTGCTAATACGATAAACAAAGTGTCGCATCGAGATCGCATACGGTCGCCAGTGTCCATATTCATGGCAATACTTCCAAAAACGCACTAACACGAATTTGGACGTATTTATTGCCAGAAAATCGCCGTCGTCATCGCCAACCAAGAACATTCGATGCGGAAACGAACGTCCGTCTTCATTGAATTCCATTTCAGGCCAGGACTCGCGAAATTCAGTATTCAGTTCCACAAGCTTTTCAAGCTGATTCAACATCAATGCATCTTTGACGAGTCCCAAGTCGGGACGAGATGCAATCACGGGTGTATTCAAGAGATCTGGAGCTCTAAGAATATAATTCTTGTAGCTGCTCGGTAATCTTAGTTTATAGAGCTCCTCTAATTCCGTAAGAGCCGCTGAATCGACTGACATGCTTAAACGCTCCATCTGGGAATCATGGAAACCCCAAGACGAATCTCACTGCACAAAGTAAGTGTGGGATTGCATGAGAACTTAAAGATGCAATGTAAACAGTCGGTTGGTAACGAAAGACGCAGGGGCTATTCTTAGACAATACTCAATCTAACATTCGGGCCTTGCAGCTCGAGACTGATTCTCATTGGTTGACGCCGCTGTTGAAAGCAGACTGTTGCCTGTTCTCACATTTTTTGCGGACCTATTCTCACGGGCTAGGTCACAGTACCGGATACCTCAATGCCGCAGACGCAACGCGGCGCCCAACGGCAGCTTGCGGTCAGAGCCGATAAGGTGAGAAACTCTGCTAGCTCGTGATAGTGCGACGAATTGTGGAGGTCGCAATCATCCAGGAATTCATATCTCATACAAACACTGGTGGACTCCCATTCCGATCGCCTCTTGCAATACGGCACATCGCGGCAGTTTGCACCTAAGAAAAAAAATGCATATTATTTGGCTTAAGTAGTTTGAGGCTCCCAAACCCAGACCGCGAATTTGTTGACCACCGACGTGAGTTCCGGCGATAGCTTAAAGGCACAAATTGCATCGTCTTCGCGGAGCTCTCCCAACTGCTAACTTGCATAGGTCGTCAGCCCCGATTGCAGTTCGGCGGTGGGCCAATTCGCTAAGGCCACATCAACCGACTCTGATTCGCTCACACTGCGGATTCAACGAAGTGTGTCACTCCGCAAGCTCGAAGTCGCTAGAAAGTCTTCCAACTACTTCAGGCTCTACACAGGTCGAAGCGAGTGACAAACACTCACCTGGTACCCACAAGAGTCTGCTACAGGCTGAAGAGCGGACTAGATCGGTGCACAAGCACGTGTCCAGTCACGGCTAGAACTACATACTGCCGAAGACGGGTGCCCCAATGATCATTCTGGATGCCTTAGAATGAACGATGCGTTCTGTACTCGATCACCGATTGAGGCATTGAAGCCGATAATGGAATTGTCCTCATCACGAGTGAACGCGAAACGCAAACCGAGCATATTCGCTTCAAATTCATCGCGGCCAACGTGCCGAAGACGAAGCACATGGCGGTGCGGAGAGTGTGCAACCAATCCGTCGCCAGCTATTCGAATTCGATAATTGCAGTCGAATTCGGCACTGAAATATGTACCAGTGAACTCCGATAGGAACTGGTCCCGCACAGTAGCCGGTGGTTCTCGTACATCACTATTTCGCCTGTCTACTCTTACTGGCTCTTCTAGGCGTTCTAGGTGGTTCCACAGAAAGACCTGAGGGACAAAACCCGCTAGTGCATCGATGGGCTGACTTCGGTCCTGGTTGCTCATGACCAAAACCGAGAATTGCAATTCAGGAATTCGAATGAAGTATGTGATAAAGCCAGCCACTCTCCCTCCATGCCAGACTCCGGAAATCCCTCGATAGTTGAAGTGATGTAGGCCGTAACCATATTCCACATCTTCACCTCCCACCAGTTTGCCCCGATCGTAGAGTCGGGCAAGGACCTCTTGGCCTCCAATTTCGCCTTTGTCGAAGTTGGTCATCCACTTAGCCATGTCTTTACCAGTCGTGAGAATTGAGCTTGAGCCTGGTGCTGCCAACAAACAAGGCTGGTTCACGAAGCCACCTTCTCGTAAAGAGTAGCCGCTCGCTCGTCCGGGAATCACTTGGTTTGTGGACTCGATAACAATAGTCTCATCCATTCCTAGAGGTGAGAACAAATTTGTATCGCACCAGCTAGCGAACGATTCTTGAGAGACGTCCGATATTGCTATCGTTTCAGCAAGCAAGTTGTAACCGGTATTTGAGTAAGCATATCTACTCCCTGGAGAAAAATTGAGGCCTCGCTGCCGTTTGACGAAATCCAATATGTCTCGGCGTTCAATTGGTGAATTCCAGTCGTGCCATCCCCCAAGCCACATCGCGACATGGAAGTCGCGAATCCCACCTGTGTGATGGATAAGCTGTTCAATAGCAACTCTATCCGGAAGTTCGGCGGCTTCTGGAACGACTTCTCTGATATCCGCATCGAGCGACAGTACGCCTTGTTCTACTTGCATTGCGATTCCCACGCCAGTGAATTGCTTTGCAACAGACGCAACATCGAAAACTGTCCGAGGCCCAATCTCGATGGCGTGCTCAATATTCGAGTAGCCGAAGCCTCCAGAGAAAACAACATCTCCTTTCTGGGTCGCAACAACAAATGCTCCAGGAGAATGTGCTGAATGCCAGTGCCTTAGAACTGAACCAACTTTTTTGTTTGGAGCCGCCTCAGCCGAAACGATTTCGTTGAGAGTTAGCGTGACGGCAACTTTGCCCACGCCGCTCTTTCTGATTGTAATCTCGTATGCTCCGGAGCGATCTGCGAGCATAACGAGCTTCCGTTTAGAAGTGCTTATGTCATATAGAAAGAAGTCTCTCGGCGACACTTCTTCGTGTTTCGCTTCAATCGAAACAGACTCAGCCGAGTCTAACGTCAGAAGGGCTATACTTCCTTTCGACAGATCGAGGGTAGTTCTGAGCAACACGATATTCGTAACTTCTGCTTCAACTGATTCTGAGAGCTGAATCTGGGCGTGCAGATCAGCGGAAAGACTTGAGTAGCAAAATGTCGCCAGGATTATCGTGTGATGAAGCAATCGCATAATGGTATCTTCGGGATGGCAATGTACTACGACTTAGATATCTTGAGTCTACATCTCATCTAGAGTGATCCTAGCACAAAAGCTCCGGTCCAGGTGGTTCTTCGTGGTTTGTCAAGCCATGTCCCGGAGTTTAGAAGGAGGCAACCCAGAACACTAAAAAGCAGTTCCTAGGAATCCTGGATTTGAGCTGGTTGCATCTTCTTCGCTCAACTGAAAAGCCAGCTGATATGCACAGGTCGTCGGCCCCGCCAGCAGTTTCTCAGTAGGCGAGTCCGCTGAAGTCAAATCATCCGGTGCAGATTCGAGGAACCTCTAAGTCGCTGAAGTTGGAAAAGCCTAAAACGGCAAGCTGTTTGCCTTCGAAGCTTCGGTCGAGTTCACTCCTTCTTGATGAATCTGTTCGTGCCAACTTCGGTCGATGCAATCGCTGTCTCTGGCAGATTCCGTCATTTCATTTCGGCGTATCACGCCGCAGAAACCTACGATTTGCTAACAGCTGCAGATGTTTTTGCCACCTTAGCGCTCACGTGCGTCGAAGTTTTACTCCGACGCATTGCCGAATTTCTCTCTCTCGTTCGTGAATACGCCACATTTCGTCTGTTTTGTCCTCGGTGCGTATACGCGCACGTTGAACGCCCACATCTGGCCCCCTTCGAGCGTTCGTGGCATCGTTGAAGCGTTTCGTGACTGGCATACCATTTGCACGTGAAACCGGTAGTTGTTGGACGAGCCAGTGATCCGTTTGGAGAGCCTGATATGTCGACCCATTTTGTGACCAATACCGAATTCCCGTTTGAGGCACCACAAAAAGGGCAACTGCGTTTCTTACTAAGTTTCGCAATCCAGGCTCCGTCCGGACACAACACGCAACCCTGGCTTTTTCGATTGAATGAAGACCACGTTGACCTACTCGCTGACCGAACGCGTGCCTTGCCAGTCGTCGACCCATACGACCGTGAATTGGCCATTTCCTGCGGTGCGGCGTTGGACCACCTAGAGGTTGCTGCAAGGAATTACGGCCGAGAGTTATCCATTGAGATTTGTCCCGAGTCTGCCGACGCTGACTTATTGGCCAGGATAAGCATGGGCAATGTGGTCACGGATGAATTGAGCAATGATTTGTTCACGGCCATTCCCAAGCGCAGGACAAATCGTACGCAATTTGAAGGCAAGCAGATTCCTGATGCGTTGGTGGACCGTTGTGAGGCAATCGCAACTGACCTTGGAGTGGAGCTTATCCTCATTAAGGACCGAATAGAACGCTTGAACGTTGCCGAGCTTGTGGCAGAAGCTGACCGCGTTCAATTTGCTGACCATCGCTTCCGCCGAGAGCTTGCTTCATGGGTTCATTCTCGTCGACGATCGAGCCAAGATGGTATGTCGGGTGATGCGTTTGGAATGCCTGATATGCTCTCCCCGATTGGTGCATTAGTCATTCGGACGTTCGATATGGGAAAAGGAATTGCAGCCGGAGATAGGAAAAAAATCGTCGATGGCTCACCCATGTTGGCAGTTTTTTCAACGTCAAACGATGACGTGCGACATTGGATAGCCGCCGGGCGAGCACTTTCACGAGTGCTACTCACACTCGCGGCTGCCGGAGCAACGGCATCCTATCTCAATCAACCCATTGAAGTTGAGTCCCTGCGTCCACAGCTTCGCGAGACTGTCAGTTGTGAAGGAAGCCCGCAGCTTCTGCTTCGTTTTGGCTATGGAACAAGTTTGCCGCCGAGCGTCCGACGCAGCGTAGATGAAGTTCTGGTTTAGAATGGCTAGGCATTTGCGGAGTCGCAAGGGAACACGCTATTGATCGCAGCCTGTTGTGTATCTGGGAAGAGGTGGCGATATCGTTCTCGTTGCTCGTCGGTTTGATGACCAACCCACGCATCAATAAATCGTTGGTCAACTCCCCGGCATGCACAGTTGCTTATGAAGGAATGGCGAAGCGTGTGCCACCCGCGGATCGACTCCCAATTGCTGCCCCTGAGTACTCTCTTGAGATGAAGGCCTGCTTTACTTGGACTAATGGCTTCGATTTCTCCGTCAACGTTCTGCAGCTCAAAAGCATTCGTGTCAGGAAACATATTGGGACTTGATTCTTTCCTTCCTACCCAGTCCAGAAGCCCTTGGCGTGCAACATCAGTCAGCGGAACCATTCGAGTTGTTCTTTTCTGACGGGATCTCTTCCGTTCCTGCACCACAAAAGTTGACGCTTCGAAGTCGAAATCAGCCATCTTTGCTCGGCAGACTTCGCTTCTCCTGCACCCGGTGTGAGCAGCTAGCAAACACATTGAATGCAAGGCTGGGTAATTGGATTGCTTCTCGATGAACGCGAGTAACTGACTAGTCTCTTCGACACTTAAGAAAAGTGATTCCCATAACTCTTTCGATTGTTCGCGGTCAAGTTGATCACGCTCGATCTGTCGTTCGATCTGTGCCCAAGTTTGAAACGGTGGTTTGTCGTCATGCTTCGGGAAGACCAACCCCTTGCGCGGAAACTCAGCAGAGCTCGCGAGGAAAAAGCGTCGAGTGCTTCTGATTGATGCAGACCCACAAGGAAGCGCTTTGGCCTGGTCGAACTGCCGCGAAGACGCTCGCTTTACAGTGGTCGGACTACCCAAAGCCACGCTTCACAAGGAAGTGGAGTCTCTGAAGACCGACTACGACGACATCATCATCGACGGACCGCCACGTGCTGCGGAAATACTTAAGTCGATTGTGCTTGCTGCAGATCTAGTCGTTATTCCATTCCAACCCTCTCCGTTCGATGTGTGGGAGGCGGCTAAGACCGTAGACATTGTGCGAGAAGCACAGGTCTTTAAGCCGGATCTTGGCTGTGTGATAGCGATCAATCGTCGCATCGCGAAAACGGCCATTGGTAGGGACGTTCGACAGGCCCTCGCGGAACTTGAAATTCCTGTTCTGAATGCAGACTTTGGGCAGAGGGTGGCTTTCGCAGAATCGGCTTCTACCGGTGAAACCGTTCACCAAAGTGGCAACCCAAAGGCCATTGCAGAAGTCAAAGGATTTGTAACAGAACTCAGGAGGAAACGTTGACGAAGAAAACAGTAGCAATTTCAGCTCGCCCTCAAAACCGAATGGAGCCAGAGCCCGAGTCAAATCCGGATCAGTGGGTGGATGGGGAGGCACCAAAAAGCAATCTCAAGCCAGTCCGATTGACATTCGACCTTGACCGGATACTCCACGGCCGCCTGCGACGATACTGCTTTGACCGAGAGGAACACGTATCGGACTTTGTGCGTGGACTCATCGCGGAAGCGCTGCCTGACTAACCTAATGCGAGCAAGGTATCCTGCGAGACGACTTTACTGCTTTCGACAGGCAGCGAACTAGCACATCCGCAAACGTGACATTGTCCCGTGTCGAGATCTTTCGCAACGACTCGTGGGGTCGCGCAGATAAAGTCAGATTAGCGGGACCATGTCACGGCTTAGCGAATTGACAGCTCGAGACGTTTCCTGTAGAGCTGTTTGACCAGCTCCCCAATCCCGTTCACGGCATTTTCATCAAGGCCAATTACGCCATCCAGCAACGCTTGGACAATAGCTCTTGCGTGCTTTTCATTTTCTGATGCTCCAGATGATGCTCCACGCCGGGCACAACTCAAAATATGGTCAAGGTTGCAGGTCATTGTTCCCTTCTTGGTTGGGCGTTTCACATACGAAGCAAGGCCCTGCGAACTCCTCGCCCGAATCGTTTCGTTCAAGCTTCACTTGAACCTTTCGCTTTTCCCCTTTTGGTGTAGTGACAATCACTACGTAGTAAGGCTTGTTAGGTCGCAAGGCGAGCCAATCGTAGCGGCGACGGTTTAACCACTCTTGGGCGGCTTCTTCGATGCTGTTTGCTTCGATCATGTCTTCGAATGGACGAAGGCCGTCGTCTTCGCTGATGTCCTGTTCAACGTGGTATTCACTCATGATGTATTCCTGGCTGTTTGTCCTTTCAGGGTAAACCCGAAAACGGACATCGGGCAAGCACTTTTGAATGCCGGAAACTGCGTGTTTTGAACTGCTGATTGCGACCGGACCCCAAAATGGACATTTTAGCCTGTGGTAGTATTGCTGGTCAGCCTCAACCAATCTTCGCGAGCTGTTTTGGGGGAATCCGCCATTGGAAATGCTAGATACTCTGGAATCTCGTTCTCAAAGACTTCGATGACACCGCCAAGGGTATGTGTTCCGAAATTGAACTCATAGCCACGAACAATGAAGTAACCTTGCCACGCTACATCATCGTAGAATGGAAAGTCGCCCCTGATTTCGCCAGCTTGGGCACCATCCACCAAAACCAGATAATGCTTTGGTCCAGTGTATTGAAACGTGAGCTCCATGCTTTGAGATAGCACGTCCTTCAACCAGCCGTCAATCTGCTCACCGATTCGGATTGTTTTTTAGAGTCTTGATCTGCCCAGCTTGGAATTGCTCGGCAGGGGGCCAGGGTTAATCAGTGTTTCAAGGCAGGCAGTTGTTCGTAGTGGATGAGGTTACGAATTCCTGTTTTCGTCTACAGGACTCGTGACCTCGTCCACTACATTTTGAAACTCTGATTTGCCCTGGGCAGGGGGGCCGGCACGTTTGACGTAGTGCTTGAGTGATAATATATGTTATGGGAAACCACTGATCGCCAGTCCGAGGCCATCGTCGATATTGCTTACGCCAAGATTCCAGTCATTCCCAAGCTCAACAATACCATGCCACCGTAAGCCTGGGCGTGCTCGCCAATTTTCGACGCTGACACGTGTGCGGCGAGGGTTCCGCAGATTGTTGCCGCAACCGACGCTCCAGCCGTCGTTAGCGCCATTGGCAGTACCGATTCCGCGCGGAGCGAAAACGATGAACCGAACGCAGCAGCGTCCAAGTTTGCCAAGATAACTCCGACGCTTAATAGGAAGGCGTTACCATAACAGCAAGGCTGCACCTTGTGTCGACTTCGCCAACTCTCGAATAGCAGGTAGAGTCCCAGAAAAGCAATCAGCACATTGCCAATGATCGGGAGATTAATTCCCAAACCGCTCGCAAGCTTCGACGCGATCGATGCGCCAATGATCAGCATGGTCGCGGAGGTTAGCATGCTTGCTACTGCGAGACCGATCAATGTCGATGGTCGTCGCGTTTGGATTCCACATGCTAGAGCGAGCACGAAGGTATCGACAGAAAGCCCTGCGGCAGCCGCAATCATAAAATACCAATCCATGTTCGTTTCCGATCATCAAAAGTGTTTTCCACTGCGATTGGGCAGGCGAACTGGACAGTGCTTGACGCGTTCTAGATATGATTGAAGTTCATCCTCATGAACGCGTTTGCAGCCACCGATTTGGTAGCAGGCAATCTCGCCACGATTTACAAGCGAATATGCAAAGCTCAAGCTAATCTTTAGCCGTTCCGCAACCTCGTCAATCTTAAGTAACATTCTTCCAGTTCCTTTAGCAATCGATATCTTGACCACAAGGCTGACCCCTTGAGCTGGTCTCTTGGTGCGAACTCGCTTTTGGAAGTACGCCACCTACGCTCAGCGCGTTGGCAGCTTGTAACACGGCGCACAGACGCTCCGCGTCTTCCGCATCAATGTCAGCGATAGTGATCGCTCGCTGTGCTGTCGATCGACCGACCTGGCGCACCTGTCTTCGCGTATCCGACGATAGAACGAGTCGAAGAATTCGAGCAGACATAAAGTGCGCGGTATCAATCGCTGCACGTTGCCGAAGCCCTTGGTGTTCGAGGGCAGCCGACGCACTCGGAGCTATTACAAAACGCGCATGGATTGACTGTTCCTTCCAACGGCGTCTGAATCGCAGCCCCAACGGAAACAGATGTGATTGAATTGCAATGGCGCTCGGCGTAAACCAGACGCGAAGGCGATGGCAGAAAAACTGACGCGCGAAAAATCCTTGGAATGAGCGGCGCACGATGGTGACGACGCCTCTTCCCAGGAGCAAAACCAACAGTAAAACCAGAACGATGCGTATGAACAAGTCTGTTTCTTCCCATTGCCCCCAAAGCCAGAATGCACCGAAAAGTACCAACAGCCGACCGAGCCATTTGCCAACGTGAAATCCCCATTCATGGCTTACCCAAGTTGCGTGTCGGAATGTTACATAGCCATGCCCCGTACTCGGATCGAAGTTCAGCACCGGACGACTTGGCAATGCTAAGTTTGTATACGGTTTCAAGTCATTCGCCAGCATAGTACCGGCCCTCGAAAATCTCATGCTGATCGTAACAAACCCTCTGACAGATCATTGGACGATAGCCGGGACGTAAAACCAACGACCGTTGAAGTGGATCGTTACGTCCGAAGTAACGGATGATCTCGTCAGGAGTCATTAGTGGATGGACACTTACCGACCAGTTCTCGCCACTCGCAGCATCACGCGTCGCTTGGTCAAAAGTTGGCGACGTCGTCGATCGGGAAAGTGTTTGAGCCTGGCCAAGTCTCTTGCTTAAGTATTCGGCTGTCGTGTGGTCGGCGATTCCGAACGCTTGAACAACTCCGGAGTTGGCAATGAATGTTTCCCATGTTTTCGAGTGGGATGCCTGCAATTGTGCAAGGTCCTGTAGAACTGTATGCAGGGACACGCCGAGCCCAGCCATCAATCCGGCGGCGGATTCGACGCAACTTAATGTTCCAAGCACATGGTACTCGTCAAGTAAGAATTGGGTGTTAGGTCCATGCTGTTTGGGCTCTTCCTCGTGTGCTGCGAGAGCCAATTGAACCATCATACGAAGCCAGCCACGGAAATTCGCCATCTGCATAGCCTCGACGGCAACGTACCAAGCTGCCGAGCTGCTTTTGAGCTCACACGGATCAACGGTTTTTCCGATGAGACAGGGCTTCAAAGACTCATAGCCGAACCAATTGGTATGTTTGCGTAAATTCGATAGAACTGAAGAGAATTCACCACCTGTTCTACCGTAGAAGTTTCGCGCCGCTGTTCGCACGAAGCCGCCAAAACTCTCGTTTGCCAGCATTTCGGTTTCGAGCCAAGCACGAGCTGGATCGTTCGGATCAGGGGCTGTCGCCTCGGAGATCAAATGCCAAACTGTGACAAGATCACGATTCTTTGCATATCGCTCATGGGTAGCTACATGAACCAGAATTCCGGCGACAAAATCCCTTGAACAATCATCCCAGTGACGATCGCGTGACTCTCCCGAAATTATTGATGCTTCAGCAACAATCTGCGCTGTGAATACCAGTCGTCTTGGTTCCTTACGTAGCATTAGGTCGATAGGATTCAGGCTCGCACGATAGCGTCTTGTGTGCGTTCCGCAGATCTCCATCGGGTCGAAAACTACAACACGCTGATTAAGCACTTCCGCTCGATATCTGGCCGTCAAATACGCGCTCGTGCCCTTTGGATCAAGCGAAAACAGAGAAGTGTCGCGTGAGGCAAGGATCTGGGCTGGTATCAAGATGTTCCTTCCCTTTCCAGCTCTACTCCCAGCCAATAGTACGCAATGACGATCATCGCCGACCCCAATCGGCACACCTCTGTGGACGTATCTTGTCGTTCGGCCATCACTCAACCTGGCCCCTTCCACAACCACGCCATTTAGGACGCCTAGGAATCTCTTTGCGTCTAGGTTTTTGCTCGCCTCAAACTGAAGCGACTCGGTTGCCAACAAATTCTTGATTGGCTCGAAGTGGGAATGAGGCGGAACGCCGATGTGGTCTGCGTTACGACCACGAGGTAGATCGGCCAGTAGATTCTCTTGCAAAGCAGCCCGACGCAAGTTCTGTCGTCTGGTTCTGTCCGTTCTCATCGTTCCGCTCCTTACCTTTAGTCAAACTTTGGAAGTTGCGGTGTAGCTGTTAGTTCACCTTGAATGAGATAGTCATTCGATGAAAAACCACTCTCGGCTAGGATCGATTCCCACCGCGGCATCTCTTCCGTGCCGACGTAGTACAGTGCTAAAGCCCCTCCTCGCTCCCGGTACTCACGCAGCGATTCGATCATGCTGCTACCAGCGGTTCTTCGGGCTGCCCCGGCGCCGGTATCACGCAAGTCGCTGAGAACGACTGTCATGAGGCGCGTTCGCTCACTCACTCCCTGCATTTGCAACAAGTAGTCGGTCGTTGACTTGATGGCTCGATATACCTGTGAAGACGCACCGTCCGATCGCTCTCGTAGGAAAGAGACCAAATCCTCAGGCGATCGAAATCGGCTCTGCAGATCCGCAGGCTTGCCTTCGAATAATACGGCCTGGTTATTGCCACTTAACTGGGCAATGACGAGACGGTTCTCGGTTCCCATCGCCTCTGTGAAGTAAGTTTCTGACAACTCCAAGAATAGTGGGTAGGCTTCGTCATCCCACCGAGTCGCAAACGAACCTGACATGTCGATCAGGATCGTCAGACAACTGTCGATTTCGACCGTTTCAAACGGGTGGTAGTCCTTGCCGGTCTGAGACGCAACGCAACCAGACAACAGTAAGGCACCTACTCCGAATAACAGGTGATTACGTCGATTCTTCATGGCAAGGCTCCTAAACTAGACTGGATGTCTTAAAATCCGCATGCCACCATCCAAGTGCCGAGAGTCCAGCTGCATACAAGATGGCGGCTGCCGGAGCTACGTAACTCGGTGTTTCCGCCCAAGAGCTGGACGCTTGTGTCTTGAGCCCCACGTAAAAGATGAGTGCGTCGCCCACGATCATGATTGCGGCGATGCTGGTTAGCAGGCAGAACACAATGGGTTTCGTCTGTCGCGTATCTGCTATCGAACCGTGTCCTAGCAGTTCGATCCAGACCTTCGTCCAAGTCATCGCCAGTACGGCAGCCAGTAGAAGAGACATGAGCAGAGCTAAATCCAATCTGTCCCACCCATCGAAGTTTCTCAGTAAACCTGCTCCTGGTACCGGGAGCTTGTAAAGCCGCAACTGAAAAACTGGCAATAGACTTCGCAGCCCTTCCGCACACACTGACGCGTAGATCAAAGCAACTACAGGCCCAATGACAGCGTTGGCGGCGATGAAGAAGACACACTGTCTCAATGACTTCCTTGGCGCTGTCGAACGACGACGACCATCCTCGAGAAATCCGTCGTCGAATTCCAATGGATCAACCATGGCTCTCGTTTCCCGTGGAGTAGAAAGATGCGATTCGAGCGTTCACGTTGCGTTCACGCTCCAACTTCTCAATAGCTTGCTTCAAATCTTGGATAATCGCATCGACGTCCTTGGCGGTTGCAACGATCCGAAGTACACGCCCAGTGAACTCCCAGGCGGAACCTGCGAATGAGCGTTTTGCGGGTGCTGGTGGTGGCAGCTCCGGTTCGCACTCCACCAATTGACTAGTCGATTGTTCCACCTCCTGCGGACCGGTCTCCTTCTCCGATTCCGTGAACCTCTCCTTCAGCTCATTGGCGACTTTAATGGAGACAAACTGCTCTTGCGCGGCGAGTGTGAACGCCTCACTTACAGCTTCAGCCGGAGTAGACTCACGGGAGAGAATCTTCAGCGATTCTGGAACCATGAATCTGGCGAGGCGCGGTTGTTCCATGATCCGCTTTCCGAATGCTCTCCATACCCGACGGTATTCGAAGCCGGTCGCGCGTCGAATCCCGAATCGCTCGCACATTTGACAGAACCGTTGCGGATTTTCCGCTTCCCGTGACGCCTTTGCCCAGAGCTCCAGGTAACAGCCGGAAGTCAACAACCGCTTCATACCAACAAGCTGCAACGTTTCCGTTATGGACAATTCGATCTCATCGATTTGCTTCGCATTCAGCCTGCCAGCCGATTGCTGAATCTGATCATCCGACAATTGTGCGGTCGCCTTCAGAATTTCTTCCCGGCTCCTGCCCTCCTGAATGAGTACGAAAACATCGGTTCCAAGTTTGGACATGGTTCGCATTCCCTTTCAGCGCTTAGAAGTAACGGCGATTCGTCTGCCTAGTGTGCGGAGGTAGTAGGCTTCTGCGGTAAACGAATCGATGCCCTTTCAAGTAACCTAGAAGCCATAGCAACAAGATGAGTATGGAAAGCAAGGCCATGTCTAGAAGGCGAACGATGCTCCGTAGTAAAGTCGAGTCAACGCCTCCCTGCGTTCGAAATCTGGCTCTTCCCCTACTCCATTCGTGTGCGTTCAAACGACTCATGGTGAGTCCTCCAACAATTGAAATACAGTTGAGGGTGAGGAGCGACCGGTACGAAACTACCGATCGCTCCGTACGTAAATCGTGACTATCGTTGCTCGATAGTTCCTTGCGTGGTTCCACGGAACCGGTAGGACTTCTTCTTCGTGCATGCCGAGTAGATGGCGATCAGGATGCCCATCAAGATCAAAAATCCAACAAAGGCTGAACCGTCGTCCTGGGCGGCGGTTTCTCCAAGTAGTAGCCAGGTGTACATGGATCGACTCCTATGCATCGGGAATGCGACGTGAAATACAGCTGCCGCGAACGTCGCGTCGACGACAAACTAAATGTCCGCCTAGGCGTACTCGGGGTCAAATAAAAATCTACTCAGGGCGAAACTGAAGTAGAGGTAACCGCACACGTTCTGCGATCGAGCTGCCTCCACCGACTGGGCGAAGGCGAAACTGTTGGTGGCCAATATGATTGTTGAACCGGATGGAGAGGACGCATTCGACATCCCCTGATTCTTGCAAGATATAGAGTTTGTCGCCGGAAGAATTGCGGAACGAGCGTACCAAGTTTGCCACTCTTTGCCGCATTTCGTCGGACATTTCTTTCTCCGAGTTCTTTGAAAGAAACTTGTTCATGCGGTTTCGTGTCATTCTCTGGCCAGGCTTTAAACCGAGCAAGTCCTGCGCGTCGAGTGAGTCAGCCGTATCCAAAGTCTGTCGTAACTTTTGTCTCTGTTCGAATGAGACTTTGGCGAGATCTTCGGGAGAAATACACTGCAATACCTGTTCAAGCGACACTTGGGCACGAAACATGTCAGTCAAATTTTCCAGTGAACTCCGTTCCACTTGGCTACTTTGCCGTGGATTGATCTTTGAGTCAAATGGCAGCACTCCTTTGCTGATCTTCTCAAGGGTCTCAGCTACAAGACTAGGTAGAATTTCCGCGTCCACGCCGGATATCACCGCATGGATAGCGTCTCCGTCAAGCCAAGCTGCGACGTAGCGACGGTCTGACCTAAGCACGCGGGAAAGCGCCAAGAAAAGTGGGTGTTCATCGCGATTCTCTTCGTCGATTGAAAAGATCGGATTTACGATCGCGAAATACTTTGCCGGCACGTGCGCCGCTTCCAGCCAATCCCAGATATCATCTTGGATTGATTCTGCTACCTCGCCATCAATGCTTTGTAATCCCTCGTTCGGCAGCCAGTGAAGCGTTGCAACAGCACTATCAACTTCTTGAGTTTCTTGGATCTTCGACGACACTACTTCAACCTCTTGACTGCGGAGTGGATGGCTTCGACAGCACCCGGTGTGGTAACTGTGTAGCACCGCAGTGACGAAAATCTAGTGACAACCTGCAACAGTTCGTAATCCCCTGGAACAAGAACTAGTTCCAACCGGTGAAGATTGCACTTCGGTATTCGCTTCTCCCATCGAGAAGGTAGATACCGGACGCATCTGATGCGAATATCTTTCGAACCGATTTCGATCGGGTTCGCTTCGCTGTATCCATAGACACGCAAAGGATCTGCCCATGCTCCAATCTCATCATCGTCATCCAGTTGCAGCCGTTCCTCGAACGAACGAATGACCATGAGGTCCCCGAAATGAGTAATTCGCCTTGCGTCTCGAATGTGAAATCGAGAGTTTTTTTGATCCTGAGCTATCAACCATCTGGATAGATCCAGTGAAACGCGTTGCGAACGAGTGTACCGCGAACATCTGAGGCTAGTAGAATCCTGGCTTGTCAAATAGACCTTGCCCGATCTTGTCCCTGAGTTGTAGTTATCCGCACCACCAAAGAACGCCTTTACTGGTCCTTCAGTCGAATACGAAAAATCAGTAACCGTCAACTCAACAGGACACAAACTGTTTCGGTAGTTTTTTCCCGCCAAGAAACTTTGAACCGTCGACGTAATTTCTGCTAGCTGCTGTGCTGGAACCGAATCGTGTCCTACCCGGCGTATCAAACGAGAAAAGTTTTTGGTGACAGCCGAGCCTGGAGCGGTAGCGCTCATACCATTGGTCCAAATGGTGAACGACTTTGGCACATACTGCTGCAATAGCTCCTTGTTCAAAGGTCCCAAAACCCCAGTAGCATCTTCTTCACAGTACTGACGGGTGGTCACAAAACCGTTTCGCGACCGCTCCAGCAGTTTTGCCAGTTCGGTAATCGCGTCTATCGGTTCGAAAAAGGAGTAATCAAGTTGCGAAGTCATGGTGCGCTCCCGGCAAATCGATTGGATTTGAGACAGTTCGCGATCTAGTCAATAGTTATAACGTCTTCAATGATTGTTCAAAATCGAACCCGTAGCATTCAAAACGATTGCCTGTCAGGCGCGCCTTGCGTTCCATTTCCTGCAGAATCCGATGAAAGCGGCGTCGGGTTTGCGGGGTGGTTCAGCGCCGGACATTTGAACCCAGTTGCGCCACTGGCGTTCAAGTTCGTAAACGTCAAAGCCAGGGGCAGCGAGTCGAGCCTCGTGGTAGGTGTCGGGTGAGAGAGGCGGGATGTTATCTTCGCCGGTTTCGATGGCTGGAATGGAACCCCGATTTTCGAAGATGACAATATCGTCGTCCCCTCCTCCGCGTTCGTCGAGACGCACTCGGTAGTCAGGCATATGATCTGTCGCTTGGTCATCATCGACAACTTTGCGGACTAGACGTTTGAATTCCTTTGAAGTCGATGTGGAGCCACATTTTTTGCGGAGCAATCC
>DNPC01000681.1 GCA_003501565.1 Planctomycetaceae bacterium
CCACGTGTCAGAGGTAACGGCTTGGAAGAACCAACCGCGGCTCTTTATTTCGCCGCGAACCTCGACGACAGCGCGATTTTCCCAATTCGTCGGGGAAAAACCGTCGACTTCCTCGATTCGCTGAACGACTTTCTCCAGAATTTCGCGGTCCCACTTGACTGGTTTTCCGGCAGAATCGACGCTGTCGACGGTGTGCCACTTTCGGCCATCTGTCTGCCAAGGCAGCAATGCGTCTTTACCGATTTCTTCCAGTTCGAGATCGCCCTCTTTCGTCTCAGTTAATTGTTCCTGAGTGTAAGTATCTCGCTCGACGTACTCAACTGACTCCATCAAGTCGATTAGGGCCTCGCCGGTATGCGATCGCAATAATTCGCGAGTAGGACGCCTCGACGCCTTCTTGGTCGCAGGTTTCTTCTTGGTGGTCGATGCCGCGGCCTTTTCAGCGGCCTGCTTGGCTTCCTTCGCGTGCTCGACCATTTCCTCGGGCGTACCCGAGAATACAATCTTGCCGCCTTCGGAACCCGCCTCGGGGCCGAGGTCAATCACAAAGTCCGCTGCCTTGATGACATCGAGGTTATGTTCGACAACCGCGACGGTATTTCCAAGATCGACCAAACGTTGTGTGACATCCAACAATTTGATGATGTCCGCGAAGTGTAGCCCGGTGGTCGGTTCATCGAGTAGATAAAACGTTTTGCCGGTATCAGGTCGCGACAGCTCTGCAGCAAGTTTTACTCGCTGTGCCTCACCTCCAGATAGCGTCGGTGCGGATTGTCCGAGTGCTACATAATCTAAGCCAACGTCGACAAGGGTCTGCAGGGTTCGCCGGATCTTGGGAATGTTCTCGAACACTTCAAGCGCGTTGCCAATTTGCATCTCGAGTACATCGTGTATCGAATGACCGTTGTAGGTGATCGCTAGAGTTTCTTCAGTAAAGCGACGGCCTTTGCAACTGTCGCACTCGACCCAAACGTCCGGCAAGAAGTGCATTTCGATGCGGATTTGGCCGTTGCCTTCACATTTTTCACAGCGACCACCGGGTACGTTGAACGAAAACTGCCGTGGCGTGTACCCAAGTGCTCTGGAGGCGGGTAGCTGCGAAAGCAGCTGCCGGATGAGGTCAAAAACACCGGTGTATGTGGCTGGTGTTGAACTTGGATTTGAACCAATCGGACTTTGGTCGACCCGAATCACCTTGTCGACCAACTTGAGGCCCTCAATCGAATCGTATTGATTCTTTTTGTTGGCCTGTTTGGTTAGCTTCTTGTTCATGGCCGGATAGAGCACGGAATTCACCAGCGTACTCTTTCCGCTACCACTGGGACCAGTGATTGCCGATAAACAACCTAGCGGGATATCCACGTTAACATTCTGCAGGTTGTTTGCCCGGGCGCCCTTGAGGCTGATCCAACCCTTGTCGGGCGTACGCCGATTCTTGGGGACGGGGATCTTTTTCTTTTCACTCAAGAAGGGCCCCGTCACGCTCTTTCGGCTGCGCGATACTTGTTTGGGGGTGCCGTCGAACACGAGCTCGCCACCGAAGCGGCCCGCCGACGGTCCGAAGTCGTAGACGCGATCGCTCTGCTCGATGACATCGCGGTCGTGTTCGACCACCAAGAGGGTGTTGCCTAGATCGCGAAGTTTCTTCAGAGCTCCAATCAGTCGGTTATTGTCGCGAGGGTGCAAGCCAATGGTTGGTTCGTCAAGTACGTAGAGGACACCACAGAGACCGCTGCCAAGTTGGCTAGACAAACGGATGCGCTGGGATTCACCGCCGCTGAGTGTATTGGCCGCCCGTGATAGCGAAAGATAGTCAAGGCCAACGTCTAACAGAAACTCAGTCCGCGCCATGAGCTCGCGGACGAGTTCACCGGCAATTTGTTGCTCTCGTTCGTCCAAATTCCAAGCTGAAACTTCGCCGTGCAACCACTTTAGCGTGCCCTTAGTGTACTGACCGATTGTCTTGCCGCGGAATTTGGCACTGGCTGCATCAATATTGAGGCGCGAGCCATCGCAGGCTGAACAGGTTACTTCGGCAACAAAGGGATTTAGCTGGCTCCGCAGTCTTGGACTTAGCCTGGCTGCATGCTCAAGCGCTGGGAACAACCCCTTCCACTGGAAACTGAATTTAACGCCACGCGAGTTATCAACGTCGTACCAGCGTTCGCCGGTGCCATGCAGAATGCTGCGGCGCTGACCGCTGGGGAGTTCGCCTACAGGAACATCCATCGGGACGCCGACCGCCTTGCAAAACGCGGTCAACATCGGTTGAGCAAGTTCGCTGGTGTGCTCAGAACCGTCGCTTAGCGGTGACGGCCAGATTTTGATCGCACCATCGCGGAGTGTCTTGTGGGGATCGATCAGCAGATCAGGACTCGTGCCCGTTTGTGTTCCCAGCCCTTCGCACTCAGGGCACCATCCAAGTGGCGAGTTAAATGAGAAACTATGCGGTGTTAGAGGATTGATGCTGTATCCGCATTGACGGCACGCCAAGTGTTGGCTGTGACGAGTTGACTTCCAATGCACTTCGTCCTGGTCGTCGCGTGGTTCGACAGCGTACAAGTTCCCGTTGCCCAGCGATAAAGCCAGTTCTACACTCTCGCTGATTCGGCTGCGGCTGGATGGCGAGATCGTGACGCGGTCGATCACGGCTTCGATGTCGTAGGTCAACGTGCTAGAAAGCGGCGGCACGTCGTCCAGCGCATGCGTACGACCGTTGATACGGACACGCACGAGCCCGCTGGTTCGCAAATCCTGCCAGAGGTTTTCAGGGTCATGCGTTGGTTGCCACTGGAGCGGGGCTGTGATAACGAGGCGCGTGCCTTCTTCGTTCGCAAGGAGATGCTCCGTGATGTCGTCCGCAGATTGGTTCTCTACTGGGACATCGCACTCGGGGCAATACGGT
>DNPC01000687.1:0-4406 GCA_003501565.1 Planctomycetaceae bacterium
GATTCATTATGCCCATGAGGCGGGTGTGCTCCACCGCGACCTCAAGCCATCAAACATCATGGTGGACCAGCTTGGGCAGGTGCGAGTTACCGACTTTGGACTTGCCAAGCTGGCCGATTCCGCTGCTGACCTCACCCGCACCGGTGCAGTTATCGGTACTCCCAGCTACATGTCTCCCGAGCAAGCAGCCGGCAGAACCAGCCACATGGGGCCACAGTCCGACGTTTACTCGCTGGGTGCAGTGCTCTACCACCTGCTGGCTGGCAGGCCACCGTTCATCGCCGAATCACCGGTCGAACTCGCGTTGCAAGTCTTGGAGCACGATCCGCCTCCGGCCCGGTTTTTACAACCGCGGCTCGACCCGGACCTGGACATGATCGTTAGCAAAGCGATTCAAAAGCCGGCAGACTTGCGCTATGGTTCAGCAGGGGAGCTGGCGAGCGACCTTGAGTCGTTTCTGCGCGACGAGCCGGTAAGTGCGAGGAGCGGCCGATTCGCGCAAGTAGCAGCGCGATGGCTGCGCGAGACACACCACGCACCCGTTCTAGAGAATTGGGGCCTGCTGTGGATGTGGCACTCGCTGGTGTTATTGATCGTATGCCTGGCCACCGAAGGTCTGCACTGGCTCAACGTGTCGGCGCGACTTGGCTTCGCCGCACTTTGGATCGTCGGGCTAGGAACCTGGGCTGGGGTCTTTTGGGCGCTTCGCCGCAGAATGGGGCCGGTAACGTTCGTTGAACGTCAAATCGCGCACGTATGGGGCGGCAGTCTGATTGTAATTGCGGCTCTGACACCGATCGAGTGGCTGTTGGACCTTGAGCCCTTGCAGCTTTCGCCAATACTTGCGTTGGTCGGAGCGTTCGTTTTCTTCGTCAAAGCAGGCATACTGACGGGTTTGTTTTATGTACAAACCGCTGCTCTGTTGCTGACCAGTTTTTCGATGGCTCTCTGGCCGGACTACGCCCACACGATATTCGGCTTTGTAGCAGCCACATGTTTCTTCCTGCCCGGCCTAAAATACTATCGGTTGCGCCGAAGAAACCAAGCCTAGGCCGCAACGCAGCTGCTAGGTTCGCATGCGCATTTTAGTTGCACATTTGGTCAAGTGCCGTTCGCATCATCCAGTTGGATACGCCCCGGCTTTGCGACACGACGCAATCGCATGTTATGTGACGATTTAAGTTAGCGTTCGGCCGATTTCGTCTGCAAATAGGCTCAGGCACGATTGGTCCGTGACAAAGCTGGACTCACCAATCAGACGCCCAATGCGAAAGTGTGCCGTAACCACGGGTTTATCATCTGACGAAATTGTATCGGGCCGATCTGCGAAAACTAGAACGAGTTCAACGTGTGCAGCGTCGTCTGTCAACGCGAACTCCCCGGTGAAGGGTAGTCGCCCGCCGTCAATTGCATTCAGCCAATCGTGAAGCCGGGTGACTAATTCACGAAGCCGGTCGCAAGACAAGAGAATGGATTCTGATGTCAACCGAATCGAATGTTCGTGGTCACCATCCCAGTGTTGCCCATTGATGCTCAGTTCAAATTCGCCGTGACTCTTACCAACTGAAATCGGAGTCAGCTGGATTGATTCGCCGCTGAGATTCGAATTCAACGATATAAAAGCCATGCGTTTGGATTGAAGCAGGATAACGTTTGGCATAACCGAGCGGCCGCGGTTGATGCTACACTTGAAAAACACGATATCGGCGGTACCGCAGAATGCATGTATTCGTTCTGCACCGTTTGATTGGAGTCAGTAGCATTGTAGCGTCATCCACACGTTCTCAAATCGTTGATGGACCAGGTCATCTTTGTGAATCCAATAGTAGAGCATGCCGCAATCGCCCCACATGATGTCCGCCCCGTCGTCGCTATCGAGTTGGAGGAGTAATGTCCAATCATCAGAGCCCGGCTCAAGTGTCTTGCGCCTTGGATCTTCGTATCCGCTCGGATCGCCACAATACAGTCCATTGGTGACCAATTGAGCTTCAAGCTGCATGTCGCCTTGGACATTTGCCGAATGGCCGAAGAGGTGATGATTGCCAGTTCCACCAGGCCTTGAGTAGAGACCTTCGATTTGTGTTGGTAGTTCAAAATACGAATCTGATTCTTCGTCAGAAAGTTGAGCCGACGCCATCAGCGAATCTGCGGCACGTGATCCGTAGTGCGGCAGTGTTAGCATTGCATGAAAAAGAATCGAAGATTCAGAAAGGGAGAATTCCTCGTCGGGAATCTCGTGGGACCGCAGTGCAGTCAGATCGGGAGTATATAGGACGCGGAACCCGTTAAGATCAGCGGGGTCATATCCCCAAGGCTGATCTTTAAGGTCGTAGAAAAATGTTAGCAGGCCGGCCGCGGGAAGAAGACGCTGTGAATCGTATTCGTGTGTTTCGGCCAGATTGATCTGTAGCAAGAAGTCTAGCGGCCGACCTTTGTCTGTTGGCCAAACGCAATCGGAGGGAAGGTCGGGCCGACCACCGAGCTTGCTCGCTGCCAACGGTTGCGCAGCTGACTGTTGTTCTAGTGTCATGCCGACGGCGGGTATCGAAGCGTCATGAAGTTGCGATACAATCCGTGACAATCCGGCGGACGTCACAAGTTCTTCAAATCGTGGGTGCATGGGCTTGGTGCAGAACGACGGTGATAAGTGAGGCGCGGGTGTTGATTGTCAATTGCGAAATCGCCCGGCTAAAGCGACTCCGGTTGATCGCATGGTTGAACCACCGCATAGATGTTGGCTGACCACTCAGGTCCGCGAGCAACCCTCTACTCGCCCCCTTGAACCCCAGCCCACAATCCATCCGTACCAAACGCAAAATCTAACCCTTAATTTGTAATCCACCCAATTGCGCTCGTATTTAGCTGATGGATTTCAGTAGAGTTTCATCATACCAGACATCCTCGTAGCCATCCTGATCAATCTGGAATCTCCATCCGGCTGGTAGGCAGAGGTAGGGAATTGTGATTTCAAAGTGTTTTCGAATGTGTTTCACACACAACGGGGAGTAAAACTTCACATCGTCTGAAGGTTCTGCATTGCCATAGATAAACCAATCGGATGTTCCAGACAGTCCTGGAACTCGCATTCCGTTGATAGGCATCTGTTCGAGTGTGTCGAGTGCGATTCCGAGCCGGTCGTTGTCCTGCGTCAGTTGCGGCTGCACGTCATAGCGTTTGGGCTCCGTACGGTGGGTGCAGCGCTTAGTTCGCCACTATACGTAGTCGAAGTACCGAACCCACCACGAGTCGATTCCGGTCACCCCCGGATTCGAGCCAGTGTAATCCGCATCCAGGTATCGGTACGGGATGTAGATGTATCCAAACTGGTCGGCAAGTTTCAAGATTGTAGACAGCATTTTATTGGGGACGTCTTCGTCGTCGTTAACGGTGACAAATGACCCGAAGTTGCTGAATCGAAGTGAGTGAGATCGTGCTAGACCGACGGAGAAAATCAATTGGCTATGAAAGCTAGCATCTTGGATGCACGCTCCGGTTTCAATCTTTGAAGTAATGCTGAAAGCAGCTGAGAAAGCAGCAGCAAATTCATGAAAACGTCGTTGCTCAGCTTGGTAGTCGAATCCGAGCGGATACTCCCAGCGTTCCGGATCGTCGTTGGTCTCAAGGCAGTCTACGATGTTCACCGATTCATCCGTATTGCGGGCGATCGTCGGCGATAACCAGGCCGCCGTAAGTGATAATGATGTAAAACTCGGTCGTAGTCGGCGACTCTGCGTTTATCGCATTGTTCTACCGTTGCCATGTCTCTTCGAGAAGTATATGCACCAGCCCGCAATCGCCGCCGAGCTGAACAGTAAGATGGCGAGAATCCCAAGATTGTCCCATTGATTTGGCTCTAGTCGATAGGTGGTACCTGAAGTGCTAGCGTACAGAGCGCACACCGCGGCCAGTACGGCGGTCCAAAGCAAGTAATCCCGTACCGAGGCAGCCCGCTGCGAAATCCAGGATTCGAGAAGAAAATAGTTGGTTAAACATACGAACAATATTATCCAAATCGCACAGGCGGCATTTGCACATTGCTGCCAGTTTATAGAAGTTGCATACGTGAGGGGTGGAGTGTCTACGTGGTACGTAGCCCTTGAAAGAGCATTTTGAATTGCAGCGTTGTCACGAAATGTATTGCCAGTCGAGTATGCAAACGGCCATCCCGGGGTTGGCGGTTGGTCAATCGAGATTAGGGTCCATTGATTTGGACTTTCGATTCGAACCGGAGTTGCCCGCGAGTTTAATTGCGCAAATGCAAACAGCATCAAAATGGTGTATACGGAAGTCCTAAGGATTCTCATGTGCCCATCAGCTGATGCGGTAGAACGGCAGACATCACGGGGGACGGAGAGTTGATCATCCATTCCAGCAAACGCTTCAAGCCGTCCTCCCGTGCATGTCAT
>DNPC01000687.1:4483-5631 GCA_003501565.1 Planctomycetaceae bacterium
AGCCGTCCTCCCGTGCATGTCATTGTTCCGCGTTTTTCGGTAGGGAGTTTGCACCGCGCCATTCCTCTATGCTACTCGCGATGAAGCCACCGTCGCGCCCCGGCTGGTCAGGATACGTAAAGTTTTCACGGTCTGCGAAAGCCGAAGCCCAGTACACGGCGCCGAACGCATTCAGGCACTCAAGTTCCGCTGTGCATTCAACAATTGAGTCAAATTCGACAAATGCGTATGCGTCGTACAGTGCGAGAATGACACTTTTGGAGGAATGACCATTCTTGCCCAGCTTCTCGATCTTCGATTTGGCGGCCACGCTGATAAGATCTCGGATCTTTTCTTGGGATTCGCCTTCCCATTCTGTATGTGTGAGCATCTCTGCAACGGTCGCCCCGCTTGGACTGAGCTTTGTGAGAACGATGTGGCCCGAATGCTCGTCAAAGATGTCTAGTTCGACACCTGCGTTAAGGTTCGCCGTTCGACTAATGAAGTCCATAGCCGAATCATAAATTCGCCGATCCCGTTTTCGTCTCGGGTGCGGGATTGGCGGGAAACGCCGAAACTTCAGCACATACGTTCCATGCAGAATGTCAGCATCGAGGGCCCGCTCTTTGAGCGTCTTTGCCATTTGCCGCGCGTGATGGTTGAACGCAGCACGTTGAGTGATGCTTGTGATTTCAACAGGCGTGTCAGTTTCGGCGATCTGAAGCCAGAAATCTGGCGGGTCTTCGCCAGGCTCGACTCTCGTTGGAGCGCCAACGGCTAGTCCAAGTTCGCGCTCCAGAACGTGGTGCAATGAGTCGATGCAGACAAGTTCTTCGTCGATGCGATTGTTAGGTCGCGCCATACAGGTTTGACACCAAAGCAGAAAACAGGTTCATCGCGGAACGATATTAGTTATCCCCAGGTCAGTCGGGGCGTAATGGAATTGTCACTCGAGTCAGTAGGGGTGTTTTGCTAATATCACCCAACTCGCGGGATGTGGATTTTACTCAGTTTTCGTACGCGTGGGGTAAGGGTGAGTTTGAGGAGGCGCGGGAATAAGGCGGATTCGTATGCGCGAACTAGCGGATGCGAATCGTCTTGAAGTCAGCAGCTGGGGAGAGTCGCTTGGGTAGGGCGGAGCTGCCTGTAATTATCCGGCAAGGCTATTT
>DNPC01000687.1:5704-7046 GCA_003501565.1 Planctomycetaceae bacterium
ATTTCTGTATTGGTGTGCGCTCAAGACGAAATTGGTGTTGGGGATCCGTGTTGAATTGATCCAACACGGGGGAGTAAGTCCGAATTTGGATCGTCTGACCGTCGGGAAGAAATTCGATAAGGCGCAACCAGCCTTGCCCACCTTCGGGAAGCATTTGGTAGTTCGCCAATACCTGGTGAACTGAGTTACCATTTCGCGTCCTTGACGTCACACGTCCCGCCCCATCACCCAGGACGTGTCCGGACAGCACCAGTTCCACGTTTTCGTGGTGGTCAATCACCTTCTTCCAAATATCGCCTCCGTCGTTCACACCCTCGGGGCTATCCTTCACACCGTATCGATAGGGACTCCAATCCTGATCCGTCCGTTGCGTGATATCGTAAATCGAATCGTCGTAGTAAGTGTAGGCGTGAGTTACCAGGATGGCGCGACGCTCCGAGTGCTTCTTCAGAAGCTCGTCTGCCCATGCAAGTGCCCGATCGCGAGGTGCCCATTCGAGGGCAATTCCAATCCACTCAGTTCCGCCTGCTTCGAACAGCGAAAAATTGTTTTCCGTCCGTCCCGGATCTAGGGTCCCGCGAAACGATGCATGCTTTGCAAAGTCTTGCTCCGTCAGATACTTGCTCATCAGCGAATCATGCGTGGCTCCGTTGCCGCCCGGCCCCATGTCGTGGTTGCCAGGTGCACAGACTACCGGCACTTTCCCCCACAATGCGTCCATTGCGTGTCGAGCATGGTCCCATTGTTCCGGTGTGTTGCGATTCGTTATATCCCCTTCGTGAAACACAGCCGCGATCCCAAGTCGCTCCCGGTTTGCAACAACCCACTCGGTTTGAGCACGGAAGTGTTGGGGGAACCGCTCGCAGTAAATCTGCGTATCGGGCAGAGCGACGATGGTAACCGAACCGGGAACGAAGGCCCACGGCGCTGGCGGAACGTAGGGAGGCGTCGGTTCGACGACCGGTCCCTTTCCAGCACGTACCGAATTCACATAGTTGTAAAGACCTGCGAAGAACGCGGCCGAGGCCTGACGGAACTCGGGTGGTGCGACAACGTTGCCCTTCGAATCAGCCAATTTGTCGAAGAACAGAGACGTCAGCAGAAGCCGGCCTTTTGCCACTTCGGCTTCGACCAGAACCGGATCGCGGTTGGTAGGATCCAAGCTAAGCAACACGCGGAATCCGTTTTGATCCCGAAGGCTTTCCCAGGAGCCACGTCGGTGGTGCATCGGCAATGCTAGTCTGTCGTCACTGGAAGCTCGGCGCGGCAGGCGGGCGACCAGCGGGTGCTTGTTTGCCAAGACGAGGACAGAGTCTCCATCTTTGTCAGTCCGGCTGATTTT
>DNPC01000425.1 GCA_003501565.1 Planctomycetaceae bacterium
ACCTACGCCGAGTAGAAGGCCGGGAGATGTTTATTCGCCTGGTTGACGAGAGTAGTGGCGGCTGGGGGCACATTAACTTTGACCACTTCCGGCTGCACCCCAAGCGACCTGCCGCAGTCACGCCGCCTGCAATTCGGTTGACTCCAGACGAATACCCCTACCGGGGCTTGGCCGCGGACGATGCAGCAGCGGCAATGCAAGTCCCGGAAGGATTCCGCGTTCAAGCAATTGCCTCCGAACCCGATGTCAAACAACCAATTGCATTTGCTCTGGATGACCGTGGACGAGTCTGGGTTGTCGAGGCTTACGAGTATCCACAAAGGGCAGCCGGTGACAAAGGCCGAGACCGCATTCTGATATTCGAAGACACAACCGGCGACGGAACACTCGACTCTCGAAAAGTATTCTTTGATGGACTGAACCTCGTCAGCGGTCTGGAAGTTGGGCACGGCGGCGTCTGGGTGGGAGCAGCCCCATACCTACTTTTCATTCCTGATTCGAACCATGACGATGTACCAGACGCCGAACCACAAATCCTATTGGATGGCTGGGGATATCAAGACACCCACGAAACTCTGAATGCGTTTTGCTGGGGACCGGATGGTTGGCTCTACGGCTGCCACGGCGTGTTCACCCACTCCAAAGTCGGTGTGCCGGGCGCACCAGATGACCAACGAACAAGGATAAACGCCGGAGTTTGGCGATACCATCCTAAACGACATACCTTTGAGGTGTTCGCCCACGGCACAAGCAATCCATGGGGGGTTGATTTCAACACATATGGGGATGCGTTTATCACCGCCTGCGTCATCCCGCATCTGTACCACATGATTCCTGGCGGCCGCTATCAAAGGCAGGCAGGTCAGCACTTTAACCCAGCTACCTACGACGACATCAAAACGATTGCCGACCACCTGCACTATGTGGGTGCAACACCGCACAGTGGAAATGGCAAATCGGATTCTGCGGGAGGCGGCCACGCACACGCGGGCGCGATGATCTACCAAGGCGATACTTGGCCTGCGAAGTATCACGGTCAGATTTTCATGAACAACATCCACGGTCAGCGATTAAATGTCGATGCCCTTAGGCCCAGCGGATCCGGATACGTGGGTACTCACGAGCCCGACTTCTTGCTGACTGGTGATCAAGCATCGCAGATACTCAATATGCGATACGGACCGGATGGCGACGTAATTATGATCGATTGGTACGACATGCAGGCCTGCCACCGACGCGAAGTCGAAGTGCACGATCGAAGCAACGGGCGCATCTACAAAATTTCCTACGGCGAAGGCAATTCAGAGGAATATAGCCAAGTCGATTTGGCCAAGCATAGCAACACAGACCTGGCAAAGCTGTGCTTACATTCCAACGAGTGGTATTCCCGCCACGCGCGGCGATTGCTCGCCGAACGCAGCCATCAACCGGATGAAGAAGTGGCTGCCAGTCTGCGTGCCGCCACCCGCAGCAACCCAGATGCAACGCGACGACTACGCGCGATGTGGGCCTTGTTCGGCTACGAAAGCTGGACCGATAAAGATTTCGAAATGGGCCTGAAAGACAACGACCCACACGTACGCGGCTGGGCAATTCGCCTACACGACCAATATTTACAAAGCCGTTGGTCAGAATCACAACTGACGGAATTGCTGCCACTCGCAAGAACGGATCCCTCGCCGATTGTCCGACGAGAACTGGCAAGTCTCTTGATGCGGATTCCACCGGCAAAACGGTGGGACCTTGCAGCCGCCCTTATCGCGCACGCTGAAGACGCGGATGATCACAACCTGCCCCTTCTCTATTGGTACGCCATTGAACCTTTGGCGGAGGAGAATCCGGATCGAGCATTGGCTTTGGCAGTCGGTGCCAGCGATTCGATCAAACTGCTTTCTAGGTACATGCTGCGTCGCGTCGCGGGAAGCGGCGGCGAAGATGCAGTCCAGCGACTCACGACAGCACTTGCGAGCGAAGAGTCTCCAAAACTACGTGGACTGTACCTGTCCGCCCTGCGCAAATCACTCCTCGGCGTCAAACAATTGTCTGCTCCTGAAGACTGGCCGATGGTGTACAGGGAACTCATCCAGGCTGACGAGCTCGCGCAGGTTGTCGACACCGCCGCGCTCTCACTTATCTTCGGGCATTTGCCGGAAGCTTCGCGAACTCGATTGCAGTCGGTTGCCAATGATCACTCCTTGGATTCCAGCATACGTATCAGTGCCATTGAGGGACTCGCCGCTCAGTCGCAACCACAAGACTGGAGTTGGTTTGTCGACCTGGGCGTGTCGATTGGCGCTGCCACGGACGAAACCCACACCAGCGCCCCCGCGGTTGCCGCAGCAGCCATTGGTGCACTTTCGCGCTTCGACAATCCGAATATTGCTAAACGTTTACTGGCCGCGTATCCGAATCTGGAAAATTCTGGGCAGAGAATAGCGATATCAACCCTTTGCACGCGTCCAGCCTGGGCCATAGCACTCTTAAAAGCAATCGGAGGCGGCAAAGTTTCGGCCAAGGACCTGACAGCTGACCTTGCGCGCCAGCTTGAGTACATGGAGTCGCCCGACGTAGATCGCCTGCTTGCTCAGCATTGGGGTGGCGTGCGAGCAACCAACTCAGACAAACTGGCGACGATTGTCGAGTACAAGAAACTGATAACCGACGGCGCGCGACCGACTCCCGATTTGGGTCGTGGTCGGCTTATCTTTTCGAAGACCTGCCAACGATGTCACAGTCTTTACGGCGTAGGACAGAATCTGGGCCCGGACTTGACCGGGTCGAATCGCAAAAACCTCGACTACCTGCTAGAGAACATCGTTGACCCAAGCGCGGTGATGTCCAAAGAGTATCAACAAACCGTTATCCTGACCGTTGACGGTCAAGCACTGACGGGCATCGCCGTTGAGGAAAACCAAAACGCTTTGGTGCTACAAACTGCCGAGTCCAAACTTACGATCGCCAAGGAAGACATTGAACTCCGAAAACTGAGCCCACTATCCATGATGCCGGAGAATCAGCTACAAGCCTTTTCTGAAAGTGAGATACGCGACCTGATTGCGTACCTTCGCAGCCAACGGCAGGTCGAGTTGCCGGCGCCAACACCGTAGCGATAGGCAAAACTATTGCTCAACAAAACCCTGGGGTACACCGGGGATTACTTCCTCAGTGTCACCCTTTTGCACAATGCTAAGGAAGGCGAGCAAGTCAAATAGCTCTTGTTCGGTCATCTGCTTTTCGAGTCCTTCCGGCATTAGGCTTTTGGATGCTCGTTTCCTGGCGTCGATGTCATCGACGCTGAATTCGACTATTTTTCCGCCTTGGATTTTTAGTCTTATGAAGTCTTCCGTCTCTCCTACCAAGATGCCGGAGACGACATTTCCATCTACCGTCAGGACCGTCGTGCTTTGAAAGGCTTCACCGATGACTAGGCTAGGGTCGAGAATGTTCGAAACGAGTTGGCTGAAATTTCCACGGCCATTGTTTGTGATTTCCGGACCAACGTCGTAGCCCTTGCCATCCAGCTTATGACACTGACTACAGACGCGAGTGAAGACCTGCCGACCACGTGCTTCACTTCCGTGAGCTCCGTTTTTCGCTTTGGACATTATTGTCGCAACCAGCTTCTGACGTTCCGCGTTAGACTCACCAATTTGCCCCCAGATGCGCCGAATCGCTTTCTGTAGACTCTGTATTTCTTGATCCCCCGGTACGTCCTGCCACTTCAAGAGTTGGTTGGGGTTTACAACCGATTTGCTAACGTCACCTGCTTCAATTTTTTGAACGAGCACCAGCATTGAACCTGCCGTTCGACTTAGCGATACGACCAGCTTCCCACGAGCGTCCTCACTTAGTTGAGACCATGCGGAAGTGGACAACTTAGCCATTTCCATGGGAATCTCGTTGGCCGCCGTCAGCAACAATTCTTCGGTCCAACCGTTGATCTCGCTGCTTGCTCCGCCAATTTTGGACCGCAGCAGACTGATAACTGATTCTTTGTCAACTGCGATGGCTACGCGGGCTAAAAGACTCCGATCTCCCGCCGGTAGCTCGCGCGCTGAACGAAGACCTTCCGCAATAGTCAACTCGCGCAGTAACAAGCGTGTATTGATGGCGACCGAACGACGCGGATCGTCAGCTGGCAACGTCTTCCACGATGCCGTTAAATCGGCGATGGTCGCCAGCGCCTTTCTTATGTCGTTGATTTGACCGCGGGTAACTGCCTGCTCAATGGCCTTTTCCAGTGTCTTAGCGGCACTTTCGGGGTTTGCGTTCCACAGCAGCTTGGCAACCCTAGTCGCGGATTGATAACGGGCTTCCGTTTTGCCGTCCACTGGCACCGCCACCGACGGAGCTATCAGAAAACCAAACAGCAACAACACTACTCCGCACCAGGCTGAACACCTACAAAGAAAGACCTTAGTGACTTCGATAGCTCTCATTTGTGTATTCGTGTCTTGGCTTGCTATGCGATCTATTTGATTCATTGTTCGCCCTCGATCGCAAGTAGTGCCTCGACGACCGGAACAACATCATCTTCGTAACTCAGCCCATCTGGTCCGGAGGTTGACTCCGTCAACTTGTGAACCTGTTCACCAGCGCGGTTGTAAACCAAGATTGCGGGAATGGCGGCAATTCCAAACTTGTCTCGCATATCGTCATCGGGCTCGACCGCCAAATAGTTGTGCACATTGCTCGCCCCCTGATCGCGCAAAAACTCCATGACTTTTTCTTGATAGAAACTCGGCGTCTTTTTCTTCAACCCGATGTAATCGATATTGACGGAGACGGCTGCGACATCGTCTGGATATTTGGCTGCTAGCTCCACCAAGTTTGGAAACTCACGCATACAGGGCAAGCATGCCGTACTCCAAACGTCCAGAACAATCACCTTGCCTGCGTGCGCTTCGAGTTGCTTCAAAATCTCCCCGTGGTCGGCTTCAACAAGATTTACGCCTTGAACGGTATCACTCGCGGCGTTTTCGCTGGACTCGTTGCCAAGCTCCCCCGCCTCTTCTGCAACCGGCGGTTCAAGCTTGACTGAATCTTGGCTACTGCAACCAACCTGACTGAGACTTGCGAACAGTAAAACGGCACTGGTACACCAGAGGCTGGCACTAGAGTGGCTGGGACGCAGGCGGCTGGCGCGCAGGCGGTACAAGTTGCGACAAGCGTTCCATCTACGAGAAAACATTGTGCAAGTCGATTCTGTTGTAGGCTATTGAAGTGAGGTAAACGGTACTGCTTTGACTTGTTGGCACCAACATAGTGCATACAACAATATAGCCAGAAGCGTTCCGCTTTCGCATAGGTGCGAGATTCCGGAGATGCAGAATAACTCCTGGGCCCGGACGTTAACTCCTGCAGTTTTGGCTACAATGGCCTACAGAAAAACGAACTCAATCGCGCCCCTCACCTGTTGAACGAAGCTGAATCTATGGTCCCAAAGTTCGTCCTTGTCGGTGGTTTTCTAGGTGCGGGTAAGTCTACGACAGTAGCACGCCTCGCCGACGCGTTCACCCAGCAAGGTAAACGGGTCATTATCGTGACGAACGATCAAGCTGAGGAGCTGGTCGATACGCATTCGTTGCGCGAGCAGGGCTTTGATGTTGGTGAGGTCGCGGGCGCGTGTTTCTGCTGCAGTTTTAACGAATTGACGAAGGTTGTAGAGAATCTTAGCCTTGATCAGCGTCCGGACGTAATCATCGCTGAACCGGTAGGGAGCTGTACCGATTTGGTTGCAACTGTGATTCGACCACTTGAGCACGTTTACGAATCCCCACTAGAGATTGCACCATACGGAGTACTCCTCAAGCCCAGCCACGGTCAGAAAATCTTGGCGGGTAAGAACGCTCGCGGATTCTCGCCTAAGGCTGAGTACATCTTCCGAAAACAAATCGAAGAAGCCGATTTCGTCGTATTGAACCGCATTGATCAACTATCTGCTGAAGAAATTGAAGAACTGGAAGATGCTTTAGTCGCTGAATACCCCAATCGTCCCGTTCTACGAATGAGCGCAAAGACCGGTGAGGGCTTTGAGGCTTACCTCGAGTTCCTCCTACAATCCGGACAGTTTGGTCAACGTGTCCTCGATATCGACTACGACATTTACGCCGAGGGGGAAGCTGAGCTAGGCTGGCTCAATTGTCAGGCACATCTGGCTGCACCGGAAGCTGTCGATCTGGACGATCTACTTTTGCGTCTCGTGCAGCGACTGCAGCAACGGATGATTGATGCCGACGTAGAAATCGCCCACCTAAAGTCGATCGGAATGTGGGACGGCAACTACGCCGTAGCTAACGCAGTCAGCAATTCGACAAGTGCCGAGCTGTCTTTGGCATCTGAGTTTCGCGGAAGCGAAGCTGAGCTAGTGGTGAACGCTCGTGTGGCAGCTAGCCCCGAATTGCTTGAGTCGCTGGTCCGTAGCGAGCTGCAGCACGCGGCAGACTCGAACAGCGCCACCATCGTCATTTCGACCCTGCAGAGCTTCCGGCCCGGACGCCCTGAACCCACCCATCGAATGTCAACTTGAATACGCAGCCGTAGCGGAAGACTTCGGATCTGCTGTGGACTTGTGAATGGATGATTTACCGAGACAGCGCTGATGGCAGATCCATCACCGCCCAGCGCCCATCGAATTCCAGCTTGAATCCAACCCTCTAGTTTTCCGAGAACGGAGGAGGAAAACGAGAAGAAGTCTCGCTTGGATCCGATTCGTCACCGCGAATCTGACTTTCAAGACAACGGATCAACAGACGGCACCGAACATCTACATTGTTCTCGCTGAGTAGCTGTTGCTTGACGGGCAATGGCAAACCCAATGCGAAGGCGATCGTATCGGTTAAAACACCAAGCGGCAATTCGCGTCCTACGAGCTGTTTGAAACTCTCCTGTGCCTCCAATCCTTCCGGCACGAACTGCGAAAACAGCTGCTGGAGCCGGTTGGTCAATCCGACCCGCTGTTCGTCATCGTCAGGAGGATAAACGTCCTCCAGAATCTCTACGTTCGCTTGGCGATAGACCGACTCTTCATCAAGTTCATTGATAATCCTTCCTCGTCTAAGCCCGACGAGAAGAATGTTGTGGCGACCGTCATCCGTTGGCGTGTGCGAGATGATTTTGCCGACACACACGTGCTCGCACAACTTGGGATTTTCCAAGTAGTTTGATTCCCAGCCGGGATGTAGCAGCGCCATCGCCAGTAGCGAATCGGTTCCCAAGCTATCTTCTAACATCTCGCAATAACGCGGTTCGAAGATGTGCAGCGGCTGAACGACGTGGGGGAAAAGCACCAGATTGGGCAATGGGAAAAGCTTGACGACTCCTGAGAAATTCTCGGGCCACGAAGCCGAACTCTCCAAATCAGACATTCATGTCCCCGCCCAAGTGTAGATTACCGCGTGTTTCATTCACGCGCAAGCATCGATGGCGTCAATTCCGTTCTAACGTCTGAACAACCATCACGACGGATTCGCGACCCTGCAGACGAACCTACGTATCATAGCGTCTCTGACAACCTGCACCACAGCCGAGAGGTGTCTGGACTCCCCCCTTCTACCCAGACATTCTTGGTGTTGGCCCCATATCGCGAGCTACAATACGAAGATAGGAGCCGCGCTGATTTCGACTATTGGGCCCTTCCGCCTGCCATCAAGAGGCCCTAACGAAGACTCCACAACGGTTATGCCGGTTCCAACAGTTATCCGTGTGGCTCGGAATCGCATTTCCACATCGCTGCGGCACTACAAACGCGATGCCGGAATCAAAATCGATCGGTCGACCTTTCGGATTCTCCAATGGCTAGTGATGTTGAGCAACAAGAGGAAGGCGGCCAAGTGGTCGATTCATCCGTTGCAAACCAGCCACGGCCGCCCATATTGGTGCAAGAACCAACCACACCCAATGCCCCTCGAGAGCAGAGTTCCGAAGATCGAGCGCAAGCCAACGCTCATCCCGCCCCACCGCCCCCCGCAGACTCTGCGGTAATCTCTCAAGCTATATCCAACCAGCCGAGCTCAGACCAGCCAGCGGGCGGAGTTAGCCGTCATTCTGAAACGGTACTGCGTTTCCTTCCAAGGCCTATCGAGCGGATCTTCGCCCGTCGCGGAACCGCGCCGTTGTTGATCAGCATCATCGCGCATACTCTGCTGCTGCTTCTATTGGCAGTCCTAACTCTCGCGATTAGCCGACACGATTCGGATCGTTTCAATTTGTGCGCTTCTCCCGCCGCGGCACGACAAACGCCGGACCCACTCGTCATTCTGCCTGATTCGAGCAATTCTTCGGCTAGTCCAGCACAACAGGCTGTGCCAATACAACCCGCTGAACTAAATTCGACCGAGATATCCGAATCGCTGGACCAACTTTCCAATAAGCGAGACTCCGGGAAGTCTCCTGGAGAAGCCGCATTCGCAAGTCAGTCGGAGGCAATACAACAAGTTCGCTCAGCTGCCAGTTTCACCTCCCAAGCCGATTTCACGCACATGGGTGTTGAAAACCGTGACCTACGGAAGCGACAACAAACCGCCTTGGCCAATGGTGGGACCCTGCGGAGTGAACAAGCGGTCGAAAACGCCCTTCGATGGCTTGCAGAACACCAGATGGCATCGGGAGCGTGGTCCGTTGTCCACGACACACACAAATGCAAAGGCCGCTGCGCGAACAACGGGTCACCAGAACGGTTCGATACCGCTGCAACAGGCCTGGCACTGCTCGCGTTTTTGGGTGCAGGCTACACCCATCAAAACGGTGCTTACCAGGAAACTGTTCAGAGAGGACTGTATTTCCTAATACGAGCGATGGAGGATGCTCAGGGCGGCGGGAGCTGGATGTATACCAGCGACAAAGGTATGTACAACCACGGAATCGCAGCGTTCGCTATCAGCGAAGCGTATCAAATGACTGGTGACCCCGATCTTAAGCGTGCCGCCCAGCGGGGATCGGACTTTATCGCTTACGCTCAAAACTACGTGGGCGGCTGGGGCTATCTACCGGGTAAGCCAGGCGATTTGACGATATCGGGATGGCAAGTCATGGCACTCAAGAGTGCCCAAGCAGCCAAGTTGAGCTTACCAGGCAATCTGACATTCCGGCTCGACAAATTCCTCAAGACACAACAAGTCGAAGGAAAGCCCTTCTATGGGTATCGACGGCCAGAGAAACAGGCTACATGTACTGCGATTGGTAACCTAATTCGCTTGCTTCGCGGACAAAGCCCGACTGACCCGGATTCGCTTGAGGCAGCCGAATATCTGTTGCAGCAAGGTGTAAATCAAACCGACGTCTACTTCAACTATTATGCATCGCTATACCTATTCCACATCGGCGGACCAACTTGGGAGTCGTTTAACGAGCCTGTTCGTGAGTATCTCATAAGTACGCAATCAACCAACGGACACGAGGCGGGCAGCTGGTACTTCGACAATCAGTATGGCAAGGTTGGCGGGCGGCTGTACACTACTGCCATGGCAGCTATGACGCTAGAAGTCTATTACCGATACCAGCCTCTTTATCAACAAGTTGGTACCGCTTTTGAACTCTAGCCATTCGCAACAGCTGGTGGAAGGCTGGCTCAGGGTGCAACACGTAACGTTTACCGACTGAGGCCATCAACAGTCGCTTGCCGGGTCCTGATGAGTTTTATCGCACGATGGACAGTTCTGACTCACGCGCAAGTGCTTCGAAACGGCCCCGAGCTTTGGCAACCTCGCGATCAACCATTCTGCGTTGGTTAGGCTGGGCCATCGTCTGCTCGATCGTTCATGTTTCGCTGCTGTGGTGGAGCGTCGAAAACACCTCGCTCCGCGCTGCTTCCATGGAGGGAAACGGCTCGACGCCCTTGGAGTCGGTCGCCGAAGGTTTGGTAGTCGTACTCAATCTGCCCTCGCTGATCCTTTGCAAAATTGGGCACTTGCCACCAAGCGCATGCTTTTCTGCGCCCTTGTTGATAGCGAACAGTTGCGTTTGGGGCATGACTTTGGCAGCCATACTCGTGAATGTTGCAAGTAGGCGCAATTCCCGGACGCATGGCGAAATGACCTTAGAAGAATGAAAACGACATCTCTGAATCGTTTTCCAATCGGCAACACGCGAATGTGCAATCCGAGTCTCTTAAGATCTGACAGCCATTCGATGCGGCTTGCTTCGGTGATTCATTGGCCGCACTATGCCTATGACCACGGTCGCATTCTAAGAACCTATCTGAAAACCTTGAAATGAACATCAGCCTCGGGGCGTTAGCTCCGGTTGTTG
>DNPC01000424.1 GCA_003501565.1 Planctomycetaceae bacterium
GACCCTCCCGAGGGGAGGGTGTGCGCTCCTCGTCCAATACGATTTGTGTTCACTTCGTTCAGCTCCGCAATTAGCCCACAGCTTCGTTTTCGGGTTCTACCGAACTGGATGAGGGCGCGTCGTCGGCCGGACTGAGTCTTTGTGGGCGTGTGCAGGCGACGAATAAGTCATCCAGTGTTGCATTTCGAGTTTGCACACCCGAGACGCCGGGACGGCTGCTAATGGCGTCAATTAAGTCTGGTGAGGGATTTTGGATGATCAAACGGACCTGACGGCCCTCACGTTCTTCCCGCAGGATCCTGGCAGGCGACTCCAAGCTAGGCAGCGCTGTCAACGGATCATCCAAGCTGACGGTAATCTCACTGATCGTTTCACGCAGAGACTCGAGCGAATCGTGAAGCTTAAATTGCCCTTGATGCAGAATGGCCACTTCGTCGGCGACGCGTTCAACTTCGGAGATCTGGTGACTAGATAACATCACGGTGCGTCCCGTGGCCACGCGGTCCAGCATGCTTTCCAGGAATTCGCGGCGAACGAGTGGATCGAGTCCACTGGTTGGCTCATCAAGGATAAGGAGCTCGGGATCATGAGCGAGTGCGAGGCTTAAAGCAACTTTCGCGCGTTGTCCCTTGCTAAGGTGCTTGATCTTTCTGTCTTCTGGCAACTCATACCGCGCAATCGACTCGCGGTAGTTATCCAGGAATCCATCCTCGTAAAACGAAGCGGCGAACCAACCAATTTCACCGATCTGCATCCAATCGTAAAGCGCGGGTGCATCCGACACATAACCAACGCGGCGCCGGATCTCGAGAGCGTCTGTAGCAGGGTCAAGGCCAAGGACTTTGCACGACCCTGCCGTCGGTTTTTGAAAGCCGGTGAGAATCCGGATGAAAGTCGTTTTGCCAGCCCCGTTTTCGCCCAACAAGGCGAAGACGCGGCCCGGCCCGACATCGATGTTCACACCAGCAAGTGCGTGGCAACCTGGGAAGCGAACTTCCAATTTGTCTGCGGTGATAACAGAAGACATGTTGATTCCCTGCGTGAAAAGCTTCGTGACTTAGGGGGACTAGCCAGCTGAGGAGACGGTTTCGACGTTGCCATCGAGTTCTCGGAGCATTTCGTTGACGATGCCTTGGACATCACCAGCGGTCAGGCCCGAATGCAGTGCTTCGGATATGACGCTGCGAAAACGCTGCGTCAACAAGCTAAGCCGTGCGGCGGTGCATGAGTCAAGCGCGCCATCACGAACCGCCAAGCCTTTGCCTCGCAACGATTCCAGGACACCATCGGACTGAAGCTGCTGGAACGCCCGGTTGATCGTGTTTGGATTAATGGCCAGTTGTTGGCTGAGCGTCCGAACGCTGGGCAGGAGCTGCCCAGGCCGTAACGTTCGGTCGGCAATTGCAAATTTCACTTGGCGGACAATCTGTTCATAAATTGCCACGCCGTTGCTGGGATCGATTGAGAAAAACATCCAATCAGGCCTTTGAAAACCAAAGCGTTTTAGTGTTCTAGTCAGATGGTACACTAGGCTGGTGTTAGGGTCAACGGCTTTTTCAAGTCTTTTCTTGAGTCGTTTTGGCCTTCAGGCAAGAAACGTTCTGCGGCTCATTCCGTTCGATCGGTCGTTCACAGAATGGCAAGCTTGGAGAGCGGTGCAGTTTGAGCCGGTTGGTGTGACAGGGTGAAGCTTGTAGCAGAACCGCCAGGCAATCTCCTTGTAGTTGCAGCCCAGTTGCTTGCTCGGGACGAAACCGCCAGTCACACTTCACTGACGAGCTGTGTTCCAATGCCGGGAGATGATGATGGCCTATCAAAGATTTCTTTTGTTGCGCGTCGTGCTATCCGCTTTTCTGCCGTTGTGCGCCGCCGGAGTAGTTGCTGCCCAACCCAGTAAGCTGTTGCCCGCGGCTCCGCCGGACGCTTCGCCATCATCGTTGATTGATGGGCCGCCAGCCGTCGTGGGGGAGCCTATTTTGGTAACGCCAGAGACAATCGCGACTCCGCCGAGCGAGCCGGGCGATTTCGAAGAGATGACACGGCCATCTTTGGATGCAGAACTGCTGATTGTCGATGAGCAGTTTCGGCAGGGGTTTCGTGTCGCGGCAGCCCGCCGATTCGCGACGCTAAGCCAGCGTTTCCCTGGCGAGCCACGTTTACTCACGCGCCGTTTCGTCGCACAAGTTGCCAGTGGTGAATTTCGCCAAGCGGTCATCATCTTCTCGCTAGCAGAGATTTTTGGGCATAGAATTACACCGGAGCGTTTGCCCGGTCAGATGCTGGCCGGATTGGGGCTCCAGCCCGATGAAGTTCAGCGAATTACCGAACAGGTTGCCCGTCAAGCTCTCGCGGCGGATATCGATGCGGCTACGTTGCACGCTGTGGCAGCATGGTTATCGCTGGCGGGTCAGCAGAAGTCGAGCGCGTATTTTCGGTCTCAGGCCGAGAACCTTCAGAAGAGCAAACGCGTGATACTCCGCCCTGCAGACAACGGTGCAGTTGTCGTTGGCGAGTCAATTCCACTGCCGCCTCCGGTCAGTCAGCAAACGCGTAAGCAGCGCACAGATGCTGATGACAGTATTCTTCTTCAGCCGCCGCTTGAATTTGATGATCCTTGATTACGAGTTTGAAAGTTTCTGAAGCCCAGCCGGTTCACGGCCGCCCTCCGTATATGGCAGAGTGTTCGCTGTAGACGTAGACGTCCCGGACACGGTGCGCCGGCTAGTCGTCAGCCTTGCATACGTCATTGACGACACTGCACTGACATTCTTGCACCGAATGAGCCAAGTCATGAGCCGTGACAGCTAGGGCGCACGAATACAACGCTTGTTCCCTGAGAGTTTGCGATATAATGACCGATGCGACCCAGGGTCGTTTCTCGCCAAGCTTGTTTCGGCCAGCTTCCATATCGTTGAAGCGTGGCACCCGCCTACAAGTTTCCTAGTACTCGAACAGAGATCCGCAGATGAAGAACGCATTGAGCACCACGGTTTTCCTGCTGAGTCTAATTTGGACATTGACGCCGTGCCTTGCCCAAGAAGATGGTGGCGCTTCGCTGGCCGTTGAGGGAGAGCTGGTTGATTTTGCTCGGGATGTGAAACCGATCCTGGATGCCAAATGCTTGATCTGTCATGGTCCAGACGATGCGAAGAATGATTTTCGCGTCGATGATCAAGAAATGATGCTGGACTACATCGAGGCGGGCGACATCGAGTCGAGTTCGCTCTGGGTGGATTATCTTGTCACAGACGACGAAGACATGAGAATGCCGCCGCCGAGTTCTGATGAGGTTGAGCAACTGACCGGCGTTGAGTTGGCGACGATTAAATTATGGATCGAAGAAGGAGCCGAGTGGTCGGAGGCAGAGGTCGAAGAAGGGACCGAAGAAGCGGAAGAAGCAGCCGAGACAGCGCCCAAATCGGATATCGAAAAATGGTGGCAGTTCCAAGGGTATTTTCACCCTGCAAGCGTCCACTTCCCAATCGCACTGCTGATGGTTTCGGCTGGGTTCGTCGTGCTATCGTTCCTCAATCGAGAGGCTTTTGAACCAGTCGCTTTTCATTGCCTCTGGATCGGTGCTCTAGGTGCGGTTGCCAGCTGCGTGATGGGGTGGGCGTATGCCGAAACACAGGGTTACGGCGGAGTTAGCTATGATCTTCAAGGCAGCAGTATTGATCGCCACCGCTGGTTAGGAATTGGTGTGGCTGTGGTGAGCCTGATCTTGATCCCGATGGCTCGATCAGTCCGTCGGACCGGAGATACCGGTATGCGGCTGATGTGGATGATTGGTTCGTTTATCGTGCTGGGCGCTGTTAGCATTACGGGATATCAGGGAGGGGAGCTTACCTACGGTGAAGACCACTACCAAAAAGAATTCGAGCGGTTGTTTGGCGTAGCTGAATCAGAAGAACCGGATCCAACTGAGGCACTTGAAGAAGTCGAAGATTCAGATTCGGCCAGTGGAGAAGACGCACAGGCTGAAGAGACCGCAGCTAGCGAACAAGACGCCGAATCAGACGGAACGCTGGAGGATGGCGAAACTGAAGATGGAGATGCCGGGGAAGTCACCGGTGATTCTGATGGAAATTCGGAACCGGAAGACGCTCAAGTTTCTGACAGCGGCGAGGAAAAAGGCGGCACAGAAGAAGGCAGCGAGGACGCGGGCAACCAGGAAGCAGGCAGCGAACAAGCAGGAGGCACCGGAGACGCTGGTGCCGATGAAGAAGCTCGGGAGGTGTCGGCTGCAGGTGTTTCCTCCGGCAGCTAAGGCGACTGGCCGGCTGCGTGAGGCGTATGATTCTGATTTCTGGCTGCCGAGTTTTGCGTTCTTTAGTCCGTCGTTTTCGGTCTCCGGCGGCTTCCGCTTCCGGTTACCTAGGTGCTCTGGCAACTGAAGATCTTGGCACTAGAGCTCATCCTCTAAAGTGCCGCCATGGCTTCGCGAACGGCTGGTAGCACTAGCGACGTAACGTCGGCGAGCTGGCCATCTACGAAAGCACCCGCAGCCGCTTTATGGCCTCCTCCGCCAAATTTCTTGGCAAGCTCACTGCAGTCGACAGCACAGCGACTGCGGAACGAGAGTTTGAATCCTCCGGTTGCTTGCTCGACAAAAATCACGGCAACCTGAGTTCCAGCGATGGCTAGTGTTAGGTTGATCGCGTCTTCGGTATCACTGGCTACGGCACCGGTTTCCGGAAAGTCCTCTTTGAGAACATGCGTGTAGACGAGTTGTCCGTCGAGCTCCTCAGCGGTGCGCGACAGAATTCTCCCTCGTAAGCGAACGCGACCGATCGTATCACGCTCGTACAAATCACCGTAGATTGCGGGTGGGGATGCTCCCGATTCAACAAGCTGAGCGATAACGCGGTAGGTTTCCGGCGTCGTCGACCCAAACCGAAACCAGCCGGTGTCCGTTGCGATTGCGGCGTAAAGCGCCATTGCCATCGCGGGAGTGATTTCGGTGCCGAGGTGGCCAGCCAGTTTGGCAACCAGGTGCCCTGTCGCTTCAGCTTTGGTGTCTTTGAAAAACTCGGTACCCAGGTCGTCTTCGCCCACGTGGTGATCGATGCAGAGTTTCTGGCCTTCAAAGCTGCGCAGCACGTCGCCCATCGGACCGATCTGTGCCCAGGCGCTGGTGTCTAGGACGATGAAGCAATCTGCTTTGATGTCCTCAGGCTGCGTGTCTTCACCGATGACTTCGATCTTTTTATCTGGGTCGATAAAGGCGAGGTTTGGCGGCGTTGGATGGCCGTTGACGATTCGCACTTTCTTGCCGAGTTGCTCAAGTGCTCCGGCTAGTCCAAGCTCGCTGCCCAAGGCGTCGCAGTCCGGGCGAATGTGACTGCAGAGTATGAACGAATCGCAAGATTTGATGCGTTCGACAAGTGTATCCCAGTGTATTGACATGTTTGTAAGCTGTTGGAGTTTGGCTTGCGGTTGACGTAGTCCGTCGTTAGGGGGCAGTCTTGCGAACCGCCGTGCGACAAGTACGAATTATCTCGTCTGCTCTTATGAACGCGTCGTCAGATTTATTTCGTCGGCCATTATCGAGCCCTTGCCAGTAGCCGGGATTTCGACAACAGCTCAGTGTTTCGAATAGAAATTTCAGAGACCTATAGCAACGTCCGGTTGTTGATTGCTTGCATTATAAATGAGTACCCAATGATCCGCCAATGGACGATACCGATGCCCAAAATTGTGCGTGCTGCGCAGCGATTTTGTCGGCGTAATTCAAGCGGCGAAGAAACGCATACTCTTCCGCGAACGTAGTCGTCCCCGCGCCATTGGGGCCACCAACTTCGATCAGCTCTTTGTGTTCACTCATCACCCTGTCGAGTTGGCAAAAGACGTTCAGTGGCGAGCCGCAATCTCGCGGCAGCGGCTAATGTCGATTGTTAATTGTGACTTGAGCGCATCGAGGGATTCAAAGCGTTTGATTGCACGCAAACGATCCACGAGTTCAACGGTAAGTTCGGATCCGTACAAATCACCGTCCCAGTCAACTACGTGGACTTCGACCTTTTGCCCCGACTTATCGAAAGTCGGGTTGGGACCAATGTTAATCGCTGCTGCATAGTGTTTGCCGTCTAATTTGACCACTCCGCAGTAGACTCCATCGCATGGGAGCGCTGTCCGCCAGCCTGCTAAATTCGCTGTCGGGAACCCCAAGGTTCGTCCTCGTCGTTCACCGGTCGATACCAGTCCACGGATTTGATAGTGATCGGTAAGTAGCTCATTCACAGCTTCGATATCCCCATCGTTGAGTAGCTGTCGAATGCGAGTGCTTGAGATCATCGCTTCATCGAACCGAGTGGCTTCGGCGATGGTCAGGTCCACTTCAGCCCCGCTGCATAGGGCCTTTAGTACTTGGGTATCACCGCTGCGTTGGTAGCCAAATCGAAAGTTGGGCCCTTCGACCATCGCTTTCGCGTCCAAGTGAGACACGATTAACCAATCGAAAAAATCCTTGGCAGGTAGTTTCAAGAGCTCCGGTGTGGTTTGCAGAACAATAACATAGTCGACCCCGAGTGAACCCAGTAGTTCAGCTCGGCGCTGGATGGTCGTTAGCGGCAGTCGGGGCTCAAGGTCTTGTGCCAATAGGTGAATCGGTGGGGGGTCGAAGGTCACAACGACGGCTGGCCCGCGAACCGTTTTTGCAGCTGTCACCAATTGACTGACTAGCTGTGCGTGCCCTTGGTGTACTCCATCGAAGTTGCCAATGGTTACACTTCCCCGTCGGGCACCGTCCGGCACCGCCATCGGTACAGCAGATCGCAGAGGTTCCGTTGCGGAAGATTTCTCCGGCCGAGAGGACGTGCTGAAAGAAAGTGGAATGACCGTGGACATCAATGAATTCTACTGCGTAAGCCGCCAAATACCGAAGTCGGTTACCTTGGCCAAAATTGCTGTTTCTCGCAAGGCCTAAGCGATCACAGCGCAGCTTGCGTGCATAAAAATCAAGCTCAACACGTTCGCTAGAAACTCAGGATGTGCTTTGGCCTTCGATTTTCAATTCTTCGGCGCAGCCTGACCGAAAGCACTAGGCAGCGAGGCGACCAGCTCGACGGGTAGAACGACGTGATATCCCAATCGCTGTTCGGCAAGTTCTCCTGCAAGGCCGTGCACGTAAGCGCCCAAATGAGCGGCGTCTCGCGGGGATAGTTTCTGACAAACTAACGCTGTGATAATTCCCGTCAGCACATCACCACTGCCACCTGTGGCCATAGCGGGCGTCCCAGTCGAATTGTGGACCACCGAGCTGCCGTCGGTAATCATCGTTTTTGATCCCTTTAGCAACACAACGCAGTCGTATTGTTGGCAGAAATCGACGGCTGCCTTCTCTTGACCCGCTCGGTCGCCAGCGCGAATACCACTTAGCCTTTCCCATTCGCCTGGGTGCGGCGTCAAAATAACAGACGCATCGCACGACGATAGAATTCGCCCAAGATCCGCCAGAGTCCCCAGTGCATTGAGCCCATCTGCATCAACGACGATCGGTGTATGTGAATGCTCAATGACTCGAGGGACCAGCCGGGCGATAGAATCACTTCGACCAAGTCCAGGGCCGATCGCGACGCAGCTAGCCCAATGAAGCCCGTGGTGAATACCGGGTGGCAACACGCTGTCAGGACAGGAGATCGTTGGGGCCGATCCAGCGGAATGTTCGTCCAATGGGACCAGCATCGCATTGGGATTGTGGCCAGCGACGATCGTCGAGATTGAGGCGGGAACTGCAACTCTCACCAAACCTGCACCCGAGACCGAGCAGCCGAGGCCTGTTAGCGAGATCGCGCCAGGCATCGAAGCGCTTCCTCCAATCAACAAGGCGCGACCGAAATCGCCTTTATGGCTTTCAGCGGGACGCGGTCTTAGGCGGGGCAGTGGAGGGGAAGCCATTCGAGAGGAAGGCAGTGGCTGGTCTGACATCGGTTATCGTATGAGCTGAGGCGGGAAAGGCAGGCGTGCTAGTGTAACGCGCGGCGTGCCACATTGGCGTGCCGAAAGACGTTCAGGGGTCGGCCGAAGCTGAGTTGTGTTTCAGGCTTTACCCTGTCAGACCGCCGGCCCGCGGTGTAACTCCTGTGTGGTTAAACCCGAACTATGCATGTAGGCCGCTGACAAGGTCGAAACCAATCCGCCGGAACAGCATAAGTACCCTCCACGCGACTTCGCATTGTGCCGCCAGAGCCAGCAGCGACGTTCCGACCGCAGTTACGGCATTGAAGGCACTTGCTTGTTCCGGCCTACGCACCAGATGCGTAATCCGGGTTAAGCGCTCAGGCGAATTCCGAAAAGTTCCAAAAACGTATCTAAGAAGCCGTTCTCCTAAGCGTGTAACCCGGTGAAGACACGCTTTTCGCTTTTCCGTACCTCATCGAAGCTTCTTCATGGACTGGCCCAGCGAACACCATTCTGGCACGCAAACTCCACCGCAAGGGTGGATTGCCGAGGTGTTTGCTGCGCGGAGACAGACGCTGGTCAACTACACCTCACATCTCCTGCGACGTGACTGTGAAGAAGCTGCTGATGTGGTTCAGGATTCCTTCGTGCGACTTTGCCAACAACCTTGGCCTGAAATAGAGTCCAAAGCCGTTGCTTGGCTCTACCGCACGTGCCGAAATCGAGCGATCGATATTTTACGTCGGGAGAAACGCATGAGTACAGCCAAGCTGGGTGATGAGGCGACGCAGGTGACCGATACATCGGCTGGTGACCCTGGCCACGCTATCGACCAGGACGAACAACTGGGGCGGGTTCGCGAGCAGTTAGCCAGCCTTTCACGGAAGCAGCAAGAAGTTCTGAGGCTCAGGCTACACGATGGGCTTAGCTACAAACAGATTGCAGAGGTTACCGGACTGACTGTCAGTAACGTCGGTTATCAGATTCACGATGCGATCATTCGCTTAAGACGGAAGCTACACGCAGAGGGTGGTTAGAGTGCACCGGTGTTAGTGGTAGTTGGAAGTCAAAAAACAAGAACGCTCCGAATGGGACAATGAAGATGCGTAAAGAACAAGAAAATTCATGGGAAAAGTGGGAGTTGACTGCCTACGCGTTGGGCGAAGCGGATGAGTTGCTCGGCAGTGCAATTTCTGAGGCTGCCGCTAAAGATAGCAGCCTGGCTGCCGAGATCGCCGAGATTCGACGCACCGCGGACGCTGTAAAGCATGTCTTCGATAGCGAAACACCTGCTTCGGTGGACCGCGACCAAGCGACTGCAGAGCTAGCAGCGATTTTCGAAGCCGCTGGATCGGAAAGTCCTGCGGTGCCGGATGTGACTTTGGCGGGGCGTAATGCAGAGTCCGAAGCTAAGCAGAAGCGAGGGAACTGGCAAGTCGTAGGATGGGCAGTCGTTGCAGTTTCATTAGCAGGTATCGCGGTTGGACTGATACTACCGAGTGTTCGTGCTTCGCGAGAAGCCGCGCGGCGTATGTCAGCTGTAACGGAAGAAACTGACGCGCGCGGAACGTTGGGACCTATGGAGAGTACGACCGTTCCGGTCGACGAAGGTAGCTATCAGGAGCTGTCAGCGGAGACGGATTCCCTAGCAAGAGTTGCGAACAAGTCCGCTTCTTCTGCGCCTGGCGACTCCAGCCAGCCAATCCCCAGTGATCAGAGCACCGCAATCGCCTCAACACAAAACAGTGGTGCCAGCATCACAGGTGATGCTAGTGGTTATGGCGACGGTGCAACGGCTGGCTATGGAGGTGGATACGGCTCCCCAATTGACTTGACTCAAAACGGCCCTGGTGAAAGTAGCCAGAGTGTAGGTAGCCCGGGTCCAGGTAGCCAGCAGGGTGCCAGCGGAATGGGAATGGCCGGCGGAGGTATGGGCGGACTCGGCGGTATGGGTGGCGGTGGATACGGCGTTGAACTAGGTATGGGCGGCGGTGGCTACGGAGGTGGA
>DNPC01000668.1 GCA_003501565.1 Planctomycetaceae bacterium
ATTGCTATGCATCGGACTTGGTTTACCGCGTCGGAAAGCGTCGCGAATTCGCGTCCCAAACCGTCGTGGGAAGGCTGGCAGGGTCTTGTGCTGGTAGATGATTGGATACACCAAGTGGTCTTGCAGGTGACATCCGATCGGCCGCAGACTCTCGCCCAAGCCGCTGGCTAGCAACAATGCCGGTGAGCCGATCGCGCCACAAGCAACAATCACCTCGGTGCCAGCAAAGAATCGATGTTCGACTCCGGATCGATCGCGTGTTAAGACGGATCGCACTCTCCAGTCCCTCCCGGCACCGGAATCTGTATGAATGAGCAGTGCTTCATGACCGGCAAAAATCGAAAGTCGATCCGAAGCGTTGTTGGTTTGCGAGGCAATAGACTGCCCAACATGCGCCCGGGAGCCATCTGCATTTTGAGTAAGTGTGAACGGTCCGCATGTTCCCGGCGTGGCTGAAGCCCACGTTGCCTGCCGAGTCCAGCCAATTTGCTCGGCGACCTCCAAGAAATGTTCACTTGCTAGTTGGAGCTGCTGTAGCCGCCCCAGCGGAAGATCGCTGAAAGGACATTCGGCAGTAAACTTGTCGTCGTTCCACGTGGGGCGTTGCCTAGCCAGTTCGTGGGGCAGCAAATAGATCATCGCATTGGTGGCCCCACACCCGCCAACGAGCTTCCCACGTGGCCAGTTAATGCGCCGGCCAGCTAATTGCGGCTGTGGAACCGTCGCAAAGCCCCAGTCAAACTGGGAACCGTACAGACGGAGGTAGTAGACTGGCACCGAGGTGCGAATGTCACCAGTCGAGGGGCCAGCCTCAACGAGTGCAATAGTTGCATCCGTGTGTAAAGCAAGATACCGGGCGATTAGACAGCCGGCGGAGCCCGCTCCGACGATAACGTAATCAAATTGCTGCGTCTGGGCTCCAGACATGCAGGGGTGCCTTCACGTGCCAGGGTAATCCCAACTGGACTCGTCGCCTCGTCCAAGACCCTTGTGCAGCTCTAGACGTTGAAGAGGAAGTGGCAAATGTCACCATCTTGCAATACGTAACTCTTGCCCTCGGTGCGCATGCGTCCAGCGGAACGGATCTCTTTCTCGCTCTCGCATTCTTCGAGGTCTGCCAGCGTATAGACTTCACATCGAATGAAACCGCGTTCGAAATCGGTGTGAATGACTCCGGCACCCTGGGGAGCGGTCGCTCCTACCGGCACGGTCCATGCCCGCACCTCTTTCTCGCCAGCGGTAAAGTAACTTTGCAGGCCAAGTGTCCGGTAGGCGGCACGAGCGACGGTCGCCAACGCGGGTTCTTCTAACCCGACCTCGCTGAGCATCTCAGAACGATCCGGTTCGTCCAGCTCCGCGAGTTCGGCTTCCAGCTTGGCACACACAGGAACGACTTGAGCGTCCAAGTTTTCAACGGCAGTGCGGAGCTTCTGTGCGAGCTCGCCTTCGCCGTGGATGTCATCTTCATCAACGTTGGCAATGTACAGGATGGGTTTCGCCGTCATCAAGCCGTACGACTGAATCTCCTTTGCCTCCGCCTCAGGTATCTCCAGACTCCTCAGCGGCAAGTCCTTGTCGAGATGTTCTTGGCAGCGCCGGATCGCCGCGACCCGCAGTTTGGCTTCCTTGTCGCCACTGCGCGCGGTGCGTTCCGCTTTGGGCAGCGCATTTTCGAGCGTCTGCATATCTGCCAGCATCAATTCGGTTTGAATCGTGTCGACATCTGCGGCCGGATCAACCTTGCCCGAAACGTGCGTCACATCTTCATCTTCGAAGCATCGCACGACTTGAAGAATCGCATCAACCTGCCGAATATGACTTAGGAATTTGTTACCAAGTCCTTGTCCCTCGCTGGCACCGGCCACGATGCCTGCGATATCGACCAATTTCAAGCCCGCTGGAATCACCTTCTTGGGTTTGATGAAGTCCGTGATACGGTCCAGTCGACCGTCCGGGACATTAACGATCCCTTCGTTCGGATCGATCGTGCAGAACGGGTAGTTCGCTGCCTGAGCCCCCTGCGTGCTCGTCAATGCGTTAAACAGAGTGCTCTTGCCGACGTTAGGCAGACCTACAATTCCAGCTTCCATGATTCCACAACAAGATCGGGGGACAAGCTTACGATTTCCAACGCAAGTAATTTATCCTCAGACACCTGTTCCGTGAAGAATGGCTAGCCGATGCCTGCCCCGAGCGGCAGGAGATAGGCCGTCGATCTAAAGAGACTCCTGAAACAGCCCGCTAATTCAGCTCGGCGGCATCCGAGGATGCGAAAGACTATCCCGATGTCACAGGCAGTGAACTAAGCGTATTGACTGGGACGATGGTGGGGCCAGCTGGTTCGTTGCGTTCCAGAACAGTGTCCACAAGATAGAGCAGCAGCCGTTGCATGGCTTCGTTTTCAATTTTTGCAGCGGCCTCTAATGCTCTGCGCTCGTGCTTTTCAACCAGCAATCTAGCTTGCTCAAACGCGCGTGCCTGCCGGTAGAATCTCCCGACGCCGGCGATGCGTTCCGCGTCTGACTTAGGACAATCGTCGCTCAACAATCCAAGCAACTCAGCCTGCTCAGCTTCGGAAAGGTTCGCCAGTGCCAGGGCGAGCAACAATGTTGGGCGTCCGCCCAGCACGTCACCACCCGCAGATAGCTTATTGTGGTTGTCGCCTTCCCAATCGCCCAGGTCGTTTAGGATTTGGAAAGCCACCCCGATATTGCGGGCGTATTGCTTGATCGGCTCAGCCATCGAACCAATTGGTCCGGCGAGCCGTGCTCCTGTGTAAAGCGCGGCTTCGAATGCGGGCGACGTCTTCAGGGCGTATACCTTGAGCGCGTCGAGCGGCGTCAACCGTTTGTCACTCTTGTCCCGCCAAAGCAACTCCGCACCCTGGCCTTCGGCTAAACAGGTATGGGCACCCGCCAAGCAGTCAAGAATGTCAGACGCAACCGCTGGCCCCAGGGAGGCTGATTCGCGACTAACCATTCGGTAGCCTAAGCCGATCATGTAGTCGCCGACGTTGATCGCAGTGGGCAGGCCGTATTTGTGATGCAGCGCAGGCTGGCCATAACGATACTGATCGTCATCTTCGATATCGTCATGAACCAAGCTCGCCTTATGGAACATCTCGATGCTCATCGCAGCCCGCAGAACCGCATCGGGGTACTGCGCTACGACCTCACCACCATTGGGTAGCGTGGCCTTGCCATCGGTCAGTGCGTCATACGTCGCGAGAGTCATAAACGGCCTGGAGTATTTCCCACCCCGGCTCACGAAGTCCAGCGAGACTTCTTCAGTGAAGGCGACCGGATCGGATTCGCTGGCCGATGAAGAACGCATCGGCGGTGCCAAGCGTCTGAAGGATTCACCCTGGAACAGGTCGCTGGCGCACCGCAGCAAATGAATGTATGAGCGAGTTTGCTGCACCGGTTCACTGGACTGAGTGCGGATCATTTCCGCCACCCATTCTTCGTCGACGCTTGTATTGCGGCAATCGCTCGAGAGCAGGGGAACCGCCATGCAGGGAATACCAGCCAGCAAGATCTTATCGATCGCCTTTTCAAGCACGTTCAAGCAGGCGACGCCTACGATCGCGTCAACATACCCGCTAACAATGATCTTCATCACCACCGGCGAGCCTTCAGCCACCAAGACACGGTACCCCATGTCTTCGGCAATGGTGCGGAAGTCGGCAATGCTGCAGGCACCGCATTGCTTACAATTCATTCCGAATTCGTCGTAGTCGGCAGGACAACCTTCGGCGTGTTTCAAGCAATGAGGCAGGAGGAACAGCCGACGCTTGGGATCGGTGGCAGCAACTTGATCGCGGTAGAACTCACTGCTGAGCATCACCATCGCCCAGCCAACGTAGCCTTCGCCGAGGCCCTCTTCTTCGAGAAGCTTTCGAGCGACCGACTCCATTTCGTCTTTGGTCATCGGAATGGAGCGATCGAGCTTCGCAGCCACTTCTCGGCAACGCGTCTTCAGGTGCTCCCGCAGCTCGCGTGACTCGGGAACTATCTTTAGGTGACTTGTCTTGCGGCGACGGCGTCGTCCCACCGGCGCCTCCGTCCCGTTTGGTCTCTCACCGGAAGTTTCCGTCGTTGGATCAATCGAAGCTGATGACAATGCAGTCGCTCCCGTAGGTATTCGATCGCCGATCGACACATGATGTTGTGCGCATAAACGGCGTTTATTTTTGCGGTTTCGTTAAGCGATTCTGTTCGCCAGCGTCTGCAGATTCTTCGCCCTGGGCCACCGTCGCCAGCGCCGCCACGCTGAAGATGCTCGGATAAAGCCGCTCGTGATACCACAATTTAGCGAAGTAAAACCCGATCGGCCAAGAATGCTCATAGCACTCCGGTCGTGCGTGGTTCGCTAGCCAACTGACGCCTCGTATTATACTTGGTTTGCCCAGCGGTCGCCTACCGGCCTGAATTTCGAGAAGAGCTAGGGATTCGACGGCCAATGCGGTTTCCTCAGTCGTGCTACAAATTGCGCTGCGGTCACCAATTTGAATGTCACGATCACTTTGCATTTGAGCGGCTGTGACCGCGGGATATGCAACACTTGAGCCGCCCCCCCAGCCACCATCCGCATTCTGCGACTGGACTAAGTACTGCGTACCCGCCACCGCTGCTGGCGAGTCGCCCCACCCCAATTCCGCGTAAGCCAAGAGAACTTTGCTGGTTCCGTAAATTGGATTTTCCTCGTCCAATTCATCTTGATTGCCGAACCATAGGGGCAGCCAAGAACCGTCGGGCCGCTGCCGTCGCTCAATGTAATCACGACCGCGGGCGATTAGGCGATCCAACCGCGCTTTAGTGGGTGTGCGCGGATTCGCTGCGGCGACGTTTGAATAGTCCTTCATCGCACTTGAAACCGCGCGCAGGGCATGAGCGGTCAAGTCAATCCCGCTGCGGTCAAACGGGAGTTGCCCCCAGCCCTTGCAAAACGTTGGCATCCCTCCATCGCTGTTTTGAAGGTCGCATAGCCAAAGCAGCCCGCCACCGATAGCGGAGTGGACTTCTCGGCGGAGTCGCGACCATTTTGGATCATCAAGGTCAAGGCTCTGAAGGGCAAGAATTGCCCCGGGTGTATCGTCTGCATCGGGAACGGCACCGGACAAGTCCGTCCACCCCCATCCACCCGGCTGCGCACCAGTGAAAGGATGTGTTTGGGTATGCTGGCAATCGATCAGCCACCTTACAACGCGGTGTGGGATGCATTGCGGGAAACGTTGTGGGATGCACTCAGGAAAACACTGTGTGCTGGATTCAGAATCGTGCTCGGACACGCAACTCGCTTGCAGATCCGGTGTACACCTTTCGCTAGACAAGCCAACCGCTAGCTTGTTCTCTCTTCCCAGTGCTACCAGCGACAGGCCGGTAACCCAGGTGGCCAGATTGGTGTCGATCGGCCAACTACCGTCTTCGTGATTCGGAATCTGGGTTTGTGGTTGATGGCTGACCGCCCCTTGCTCCCGGCCAGTTTCCCCATCAGCCACCAACATGCTGTCGAGCAAGAAACGCAGGCAATTGACGGCGACTGGCAAGTGTGCCAACCCCATACTTGCTAGGTTCATCAGAACAAAACTAGTTAGCGGGGTTGCTTCCAAATATCCGCCGCTGGCGGGTTGCATTTTTTCGAGAACACGAAGCGTGGGTCTGCGGGCAGCGTTCCTAAGCCCGCGAAGCAGTGGATTGGCCGAAGGCGCGTGGAAGTGCTGAGCCTGGCCGATCGCCACGAGGGCTGGAATCGCATAGCTCACCACCGGCATTTTTGCCAGGCGATACCAGGATTGCGGCAGCCAAGCCGCCTCGAACGGTAATGGCGAGATTTTTCGCCAATCGATCATTCCAGCTAGCGCACAATTGCTCATGATCGGAACCACAAACGTCTTGTCTTTACCGTACCGCTGACGGAGGCCTTCCCAGCCACCTTGGCGTGCTGTGTATTCGGCGGCCGCTTGCGAAGCAGCCAGGTGTTCTTGGTCGAGCGCGGTCATCTTTAATGCGGCGCGAACAAGGTAAGTGGTGGCGATATTGGAATGGCTGCGGTCAGTATCCCCGAAACCACCATCAGAATTCTGTTGCGCAACTAGCCAACGACTCGCCCGCTGGATCGTATGTGAAAGTAGGTCGGGAACACTCTTGAACTTGCTATGTGCACCGTCGGCGGCGGACGCTTGGCTGTACACCTGCGTGAACCGCAAGCTGGCGGAAGTGCCGCATTGGCGGACTTGCTCAAGTGCACTGATAGCGGTAGCCGTCGACAGTGCCGAAGTCGACAGCTTGCCTTCCCAGTGCCCCTCTTCGACGCGCTGCGCGAAAAGGAACTGCTTGGCAGCGCCAAGTGCGGCTTGTACGTCAGGCTGCGTGATTGAAGGAGACATAGCGAGTCGCGGATTGGTAGTTCACACAGGTTCTCCCCACAGCCGGCACATAAGCTCACCAAGAAGGGCGCTCCCAAGGCCAGGGGCAATGGGAGGGAGCAGACCTCACTCAGGGTAGGCACTATTTGTGCGACCCGAAGAGTTAACCCCACTGCACTGCAAACAACCTGCTAGGCAATATCGATTTGGCCAGAAATATCTGTAGGGGCCACGCGTCCGCCTCGTCGTGGACTCTCCACTGGGAAATCCGAAACAAAAAACGCCGACCAAAAATGGACGGCGTATTATCGTACTCGGTAGGTCGCGGCGGTGGTGAACCGATAGGGGTACCAGGGCGTTGGATGGGACAGAGCCCCGTTTCTACCGCTTCTTCTTGCGGTTCTTCGCTCCGCCCTGACGGACCTTGAACCTGGGGTTGCTCTTGCAGATTACATAGATCCGGCCACGACGACGCACGACCTGGCAATCAGGATGGCGAAATTTCAGAGCACCGATGGATGAAACGACTTTCATGACCAAGTTTCCTACAATTATCTTTCATGCCCGCATCGGCCGATATCGCGGCCATATTTTGACGGGGTTTTGCTACCTTTGACGACTTCGTCATGCGAAGCGTAGGCAATTCTGGCAGATTTCGAAACGGAGATTTTAGGGGCTATTCCTGAATCGGCAACCTCAAAATTCTCTCAGGACTGTAGGACCGATTTTTCGCCGATCTTTCCCCTGGGCAAGCGGAGCGGGAGAGCTAATATGCTGGGCATGTCGAATGGATTGAACCCAGAACAGCTAGAGGCTGTACAAACTCTCAGCGGTCCGATGTTGGTCCTGGCAGGAGCCGGCTCAGGGAAGACGCGTGTTGTGACGTTTCGGATCGCCAATCTGATACGCAACGGGACCGCCCCAGACCGCATCTTGGCGGTCACGTTTACGAATAAAGCCGCTCGCGAGATGCGCGAGCGGATTGGCCAACTCGTCGGCCCCCAGAAAAAGGTGAAGCGTCGCCGCGGTGATCCGCTTCCTCCGGCCCCGGTAGTCGGGACTTTTCACGCCAATTGTGTGCAGATCCTACGCCGACATGCGACCCGGCTGGGCTACCCCGAACGATTTGCTATCTATGACCGGGGTGACCAAGAATCGAAAGCACGCGAAGTCCTACGCCAGCTACGCGTCCATACAGGGATGCTCAAACCCGGCGATTTCCTCTTCCATGTAAGCCGCTGGAAAAACTCTGGAGTTAGTCCTGACCAGGCCCCAGAGACCGCTCGCAGCGACGCCGAACACGTGGCCGCAAGCGCGTATCGACGCTATCAAGAGGCGATCAAGTTGGCCGGCGCGATGGATTTCGACGATCTGTTGCTACAGACTGAGGCCCTGTTCAGGCAGCATGGAGACGTCCGCGAAGAAGAGTCCGGTCGGTTCGACCATGTCCTGGTCGACGAATACCAAGATACCAACCAAACTCAGTACGAGATCATCCGCCACTTGGCAGGCAGACACCGCAATCTGTGCGTTGTTGGCGATGACGACCAATCGATCTACGGCTGGCGCGGTGCTGAGGTCCAGCACATCTTAAATTTCAAGAATGACTGGCAAGAAGCGAAGGTAATTCGCCTGGAGGCAAACTATCGCAGCACAACTCG
>DNPC01000177.1 GCA_003501565.1 Planctomycetaceae bacterium
GCGGACGAGGAGCTTACCGGTGGAATCAACGCCTTCGCAGCGGCCAACTATCTCGCCGGAAGGAGTGCGAAGATGCACAACTTTTCCAGCTAGCATGCAACGATCTGACCAACGATCCAGCCAAGGCAGATCGTCCCGCCAAGATTCGATCTGGGACTGCAAGTTTTCAATCAACTCGACCAGGGCGCTTGGCTGGTCGATCTCGGCACCGGTCTGTTCAAGCAGACTGGTTGCCTTCGCTCGAACATCGCTAGGTGCAAGCGCGAAGTCGACATTAAGATTGACGCCAATGCCGACCAGCCAAGCTCCATCGCCGCTGCTTTTGCGCGCGGTTTCGATCAATACGCCCGACAGTTTCTTGCCAGCGCAATAGACATCATTGGGCCACTTTAGCTGAACGTGAGCCAGGCCACCGCGCAGGTTTGGTTCAACAATATGCTCTACCGTCTCCGCCACTGCGATGCCAACCTGCAAAGCAAGCAACGGCTGTTGCTCGGGCGACAACGGCGCTTCGCTGGCGGGAACAACCAGCGTTAGCATGAGACAGCCTGCTGGCGACCACCATTGGTTCTGGCTCCGTCCCCTACCAGCTGTCTGCCGGTCCGCCACGAACAAGGCAGGTAAGGCCACTTGGTTCAGGTCGCGACGTGCCCAGGAGTTCGTTGAGTCCACCTCCGGCGACCAGTAAGCCGCCTGCAACCATCCCGAGCTAAGCAGCGCTTCCAGAGCTCGTTCGCTGTCGTTCTTCATGGTTTTGTGGACAAACGTGCTAAGCGAAACAAGCCTAAGCGAAACAAGGCAGACTGGCCGGGAAAAAGGCTATGTGAGCGTGGAATATCGCGTTCTACCCTTGCCCCATCAAAGCAGCGACCACGATGATGATCATTGCCAAAGCCCCGACAACCGCAAGTATGGGCCAATTCGCTTGATGCATCGGTGGCGGCTGCAGCTTGAGCTTGAGGGTCACCAGCCCGGGATCGACCACTTCACCGGCCGCAACGTCATCGCTCGACGATGGATCAGACGCACCGGCATGTTCATCGATCAAACGCAGCATGACAGCCTGTACAGCACGGGCATTGAACGGTCGGTCCGCAGGATCCTTCTCCAGGAGCGAATCTACCACCTCGATCATCGCTGCCGGCAAGTCAGGACAGTACTCCCGAATTCTTGGAGGCTCCTTGAACAAATGCTGCTCGAACAAATTGGCAAAGTTGGTTCCGGGGAAGGCACGCTGGCCAGCCAACATCTCGAACAACACACAGCCCAGTGAGTACAAGTCGGCTTGCCCTGTTACGGATGCATCACCACGTATTTGCTCAGGCGACATGTAGGCGTGTGTACCTACCGTTAGTCCATGCGAAGTGATATCCGCCGCATGCGTATCCCGGGCGATCCCAAAATCCCCAAGCTTCGCAACTGCATCGGACGTGATGAAGATGTTTGACGGCTTTAAGTCGCGATGGATGATGCCGTGATTGTGGGCATGCTGAAGCGCACTACAAATCTGCCGGGCGATCGAAGCAACTTCGCGCCACCCCAATGAGCCGAACTTGTCTAACAGATCCTGAACATTGCCTCGGTCCACTATTTCCATCGCGTAGAACAACTGGTTGTCGTGCCGACCGCCACCGTAATAGTGAATAATGTGCGGATGTTCCAACCGCTCAAGAATCGACATCTCTCGCTCGAATCGCGCCCGCACGAGCTCATCATCCGAGATCGCTCGCTGAAGGAACTTAACTGCGACAGGAGTATCTGACTGCTTCAGACGTCCACGAAAGACTTGCCCAACGGTCCCTGTGCCGAGCTCTGCGCCAAGTTCAACATCGTCGATGCTAAGTCTCATCTGACGCCTTTGGGATCACTGGTGCGAAACGCGTTCGAAGTCGAGCAAAAGAACTCTGGAGGGACATGATTGTAGCCCAACCTCGAATCGTGGGTTCTCAGTGCGAAGAAAACGTGATCTGCGGTTAGTTTCGAAATCACAAGACGCCAGGACGCAGAAGGTACGCTAGTAACGACACCGAAATCTGAAACACGAATTCCGAAGCCGGGGGTGGCGGTAGCTACAGCCCGAATTGCGACCATGTCGGCTCCGTCTGAGCCCGCCTAGATTTAGCAAGCTGCGTGAACGCGAAACGCTGGAAAAGCTAGCGTAGTTTCGGCGTTTGCGGTGACAGCACTTGCCGCAGCGTCTGAGCCACTTCGGGATGCGCCTCGTAACTCAACATCGTCCGCAGTTTTTTTCCGATTTCCTCATCAACTCGACCGCTGAGCAAACCTACAGCAGCGCGGCGCACCTCGGGATCACGATCCTCAGCGATCCAGAGTAGCCATGGTTCGCCAAGATCGGGCCGAGTTGCAACCGTTTGTGCAACGGCGATTTTCTCTTCACGTGCTCCGGTAGCAAGGACCACCGCAACTTGCGAAGCGAACTGAATGAGCGAATCACTCATGCCTCGCGTCCGCAGAGCGAGACTAGCAGTTCGAACGACTTGCCCGTCATCGACGCCCAGCAGTCGGACAAGTTGCTCGATCGGCATCGCCTTAATGGTCTCAGCATCAAAGCTCGGCGGCTGGTAGACCTGAGCGATCGGTGGGTTAATCGCAGCCACAGCGGGAGTGCTAATTGCTCCGGGCAGCCGGTCGGCCTGCATACCGCCGCGTGGGACCATTGGTCCAGCGTATGAAGCGGATGTTTCTGCAACCAGTCGTGCTCCAGCGCCAGTTTGTCGTGGCGTCACCTCGATGGTCGCTACACCTCGATCCAATCCGGTGGGCGCTTCACCACTGTCGGATAAACGTAACGTCACTCCCTTGGCGGGCGGCACGCTTCCATCGGCCGGAAGTGCCGAAACACGATCCAGTGGCGGTGGGACGCTCGACAACCCGCTACCTTCGGTAGCAGTGTTTTGCGCAGCATCCTGCGCGTTGAGGACAACTTCCGAAGACGCTTCGCCGCTGACTTCATCAACTAGAGGAACTTGAATCGTAGCGCGACCCACCGACTGTCGCGACTTCGCAACAGCGCCTTCACACGCAGTTACGACACTGGCCATCGAATTGTCAGGCAGATCGCGTAATCTGACTAGCACGCGTGATGCGAGCAGTTCTGCCAGTTCTAAACGCGTAGGCAGCGCATCGTCCGGCAACGAGTTTAGCGCAGCGGCTAATTCGCTGATTGGCTTCTGGTGTTTTTCAACCGCGGCAAGCCAACCACTGAGTCGATCGTCTAGCATGAGATAGGCTGCCCGAGCGACTTCTTCATCGGAATGCATCAACGCGCGACCCAGCTCGCCGGTTGCATCGTCGCCGACGATTGCAAGTTGCTGCAGCGCCACCAGCGCCTCGCCGCGAGTTTCGGCCGCTTCGAACTTTTTGCTTAACCCCTGGACCAACAGCGACTTGCTGAACCACCAGGCCGAAGCTCCCAACACGATGCCCACCAGACACCACAAAGCCCAACTGCGCGGAATCCACGTTGGGGCGGCCGATGGCGGCTGCTCGACGCGGAAAGTCAGCTGCAGATCTTCCTGGTTTTTCGGGGTCGTGGATTTGCTGGCCATCAGCGAGTCCGTGCTGTGACTGGCACATGCATTCGGTCAGAACTGCCCGACCATGCGCTTGGGTTGTTGACTGAGACGCACGCCGGAACGGGTAACCGGCGCTCGGAACTACCGTTGTCGCAAAAGCGGCGCGACAAGGGCAAGACCAGTCTGCCAAATGCAAGCTTTCGAGATTCTCGCGGCTGTAATTACCGCCGCCCTAGTTTTCGCTGACTGGATTCTTGCTGACTGGCTCGGTTGGCGCGATGGATTTGAGCAAACCGACAGTGGTGACTCCAAACACGGCTGTGAGCAACGTGAACACCGAGGCGCGCGTGTAGTTGCCGAAGATCCAATCGCCGATTGCTGGCAAAGCCACAAAGATCGTCAACGAGGCCACTCCGGCGGCCACGACGCGCAGTCCTAGATCCCGGTCCGGTTCAACCGCCGGGCACTTATCGGCAATTCGGCCCCAACCAAGGCGACTTGGCCGTACCAGCTTGAAGAAGTCTACCAGCGTTGACTCCGATTCCGGCGGAAGGGCGAGCGTTACGATTAACCAGGTGATGACCGTCAGAATTGCCACAAAGAAAGTCTGCTCTTCAGTGGCCAAGGGACGTCCCAACAGGGCTTGCTGAACAGCGTTTTGTTGCATCACCACGAACCAAAACAAAGAGCCGAACATTGCGGAGATCTCGCTCCACGCGCTTATCCGCCACCAGAACCACCGCAGCATGTAGACCAGCCCGGTGCCCGCACCTAGCGCGGCCAGAATCTTCCAAGCGTCATCGACTGACATGTTGGACTCAACCATCAGCCAGCTCACGAGAACGCCTTCGGTCAACACCAGAACCGAGATCGCTTGACTGGCTCGGAGCAACCTTTTGTCATCTCCGGCCAGCTTTGGAAATAATGGCACTAGAAAATCGCAAACCAAGTACGACGCCCCCCAGTTCATCTGAGTGCTTATGGTTGACATAAACGCGGCAAAGAAAGTGACCAGCATCAATCCGGCTAGCCCCGGTGGGCACAACTCACGCATCAACATCGGATAGCCTACACCCGGGTCGAAGCTATCATCCGCCAGATAGTTTGACCTTAGCTCTGGATGAAGTGAAAGTGCTGCGAAGGCTACCAGAATCCAAGGCCACGGCCGCAGACCGTAGTGAGCGAATTGGTACCACAGCGTAGCCAGGACGCTATCACGTTCACTGCGGCAGGCAGCCATCCGCTGAACGATGTAGCCGCCGCCGCCTGGTTCTGCACCGGGGTACCAAGTTGACCACCACTGCATCCCCAGCATGAACAGAAAAATGTGCAGGGGAAGCCAAGGATTCTCGGTAGTAAACGATGGAAAGAACGCGAATGCCTGACCATCCCCGAATTGCTGCTCAATATTCGCCTGCAACTCGCCGATTCCCCCGGCAGCATTGACGGCCACCGCTGCAAACACAGCGCAGCCTACTATAGCGATCACGAACTGGATGGCGTCGGTAATCACAACGCCCCACATTCCACTTAGCACACTGTATACCGCTACGGCGAACAGCATGCACAGCACTGCCACCCAGGCCATCCCTGTTGAGTCGACTGAGGAATTCGCAGCGGCTCCATCGGCGGCAATTGCACTGGAGTAGAAAACAGTTTCCTTCAGCACCGTTAGCATCGCCTTGATAACCCACCCGACCACGATGGGGATCACCAGCAACGTAATGTAAATCGAGCGCGCCAGCCGCAAGACATGAGCCGGCCGACGGCTGTAACGGATCTTCAAGAGTTCGACATCGGTCACAACGCCGGCCCGACGCCACAGCCGCGCGTAGACGAACGCGGTAAACATGCCACCGAATGCGAATGCCCACCAGAACCAGTTTCCGGCAACTCCGTATTTGCAGACAAGCCCCGTGACTGCCAGCGGAGTGTCAGCCGCGAAACTTGTAGCCACCATGCTTGTTCCAGCAATCCACCAAGGTAGCGAGCGCCCCGAAACGAAGAACTCTTCGGTGCTGCTCGATGCTCGTCGTGAGTACCACAGCCCGACCCCAATCGTCAGCGCAATAAACGCTCCGATGATCACCCAGTCGACTAGAACAATTTGCACTTCAGTGCCCCAAGATTTGAGCCTTAGAAATCGCGGCCGCCGCTAGGCACCTGCTTAGTAGCCTCGAATGCGACTGCGGATCGCGTTTGGATCAAGACCTTCTGCGCCCAGGCGAAACGCTTGTTGAACGGTGCCATCAAACATAACTACTAATCCCAAGATGCCAGTCACCAACGAGAACAACGAACAGTAGCAAGTGAACAAAGAACAGAATCCGTAGATCAATGAACCTACCATTAACCCCCAGCGCCGGTAGCGAAGCCCGAAAATCCCACTCACGATCCGGAGGACTGCCGAGACGCCAATCACGGCGGAAAAAACGCCCATCCCGATCAGAGCTGCAATGTCGGCTCCGCTTTGCAGTGAACTCCCGACGCTACCGAAGGCCAAAGCTGCTGCAACCAACATTTCTAGTCCGCCCAGCACGAACTGCAGAATGCAAACGACCGTTACCGCAGAGAACATGCCTAAATTCGGCCGATGATCCAGCGGCACGTTGGGCGAAACCTCCTGAGGTGTATTGGTCGCTGCAAACGGGTTGAAGGAGTCTGCCGGACCATCGCCTGCGGATGCAGGGTCATCTGACGGGTTGTTGGACATAGGTGATTGTTCCGATGAGCTTTGGAACGGTTGCGACTCAGTCTCTACGAGCTCTGACGCTCGGCTAACGAATCGGGCGCGACTTGCCGGAAAGCGGGTGGCGGAATCTGGCCGGCCAGCGGCTGCCAAGCGTTGTGGGCACGAGTATACCGTCGGCAGCGCGAGTGAACCGAAGGAGTGAGCGGTTTACCGCTACTTGCCAATTTTCCTCCGAGCGGTTGCCCAAAGCCGTTTACCCAGGGCTGTTGCCCAGAGCCGCTGCTCTCGAGCTGGACTGCGAAATTGCGCTAACAAGATTTGCGGAATTGCGCAAACAGGATTGCGTTACCTAGGCGGGGTTACCATGCCTTATTCTCGTTTCGCCCTGACGAACTGTTCGAAACGAATACAAGGTAGACGCTCCGTGGATACCGGTCTAGAAACGTCCGCAATCCGCGCACTTAGAGCGGCGTTTACAAGTGTTGATGCAGTAGGGTTTGGAATCGTCTTTTGCTAATTCCAACGTATGCGGTCAGACCTCCGCAGGGCGCTCAAAGCCAATCAAAAACTGGGGCCGCGTCGAATGCGTCGCTTTGCCACGTTGATTGGCCGGCGAAAGGAGCAAGTGTGGTATTGAACAAACCATAGGTCTGCGGTGATACTGTCGAGCAACCGATTTTCCGCGCGAAGGAATCCACAAGAATCGGCACACGCTTTCGAAGCATTTTGCCGACAACACCTGGAGACGCCGAATGCGTGGAGGCAAGGTATCGCCTGCCGGCGGTCACTAGCTGGGTGAATGTCACGTCGAAAAACTCGAGCCAATCGAGTTTCGACCGTGTTCGGAGACCAGCACTTATCGTCGACAATGCCGCGTGGCGGGCCCGAGCGACGCTGGATCCTTCTGGATCTACCGCGAGAGGCCAACAACTGAATTCGATTCAATATCAGAACCCAAATGGCTATGACTCGATTCCTATTTCCACGCTGGATCAACAAATTCCTTGCTCTGGCTGGATTGTTGGTCGCTGCTGGAGGCGCCTACACAGGCACGCTTCTTCTGGGCGTTACGGATGACCTGACGCTCAATCCTGGCTACATGCCTGACCAGCCCGTTCCGTTCAGTCACAAAATCCACGCTGGCGAACTGAAGATGGATTGCCGTTATTGTCACGTTAACGTCGACAAAGCAGCCCATGCTTCAATTCCGCCCACGGCGACGTGCATCAATTGTCACAGTCCTCTGGGCGAAGCAGGCACGGAGCTAGCCGCAGTACACCCAGACAGCCCGAAACTGCGAGCGGTGCACGAGAGCTGGGAATCTGGTCAGTCGATCCCATGGAAGCGAATTCACCGCCTGCCGGATTTTGTGTACTTCAATCACTCTGCCCATGTAAGTCGTGGTGTGAGCTGCGTAAGCTGCCACGGTCGCATCGACACCATGCCGAAAGTTTTTCAGGCAAAAGAGCTGTCGATGGCTTGGTGCATTGAATGCCACAACAACCCCGAAGAACATATTCGGCCCACTGAGTTTGTTACCAAGCTCGACTGGGAACCCGAAGACGGAAAGACGCGAGCCGAGATTGGACGCGAGCTAATCGAGGAGAAGGGCATCAAGCCCATGACCAACTGCGCTGTGTGCCACCGCTAGCCCCCTTGTAGTCTCGCAAGAACGCTCCCCAGAAACTGCAACAGACTGCCAGTTTTAAGCTGATTTTTCAGGCAATCCGATACGATGCAGCCCAAGCAACTTCCCATCACAACGGTTTCCAATCCCGGCAACCAGTCGAATTCTGACGACAACTCGTCGGGCTATTGGCGCAGCCTCAACCAACTTGAGGGCTCCGAAGAATTTGAACAGCACTTGCATCGCGAGTTTCCACAGGCAGCGTCCGAGTTTCCTGACGGTGTCTCGCGACGCCGCTGGTTGAAGCTGATGAGTGCTTCACTTGCGCTCAGTGGAGCAGCTGGCTGCCGTTACGGCCCGGAGGAGATTGCCTCGCTGGTTGTCCGTGATCCAGGCACTACACCAGGTGTCCCACGCCACTACGCGACGAACTTCGAACTTGCCGGTCGCGCGGTCAATCTGCTGGTCACCAACGTCGATGGTCGCCCGATCAAGACCGACGGCAATCCCGATCACCCGCAGATGAAGGCGAGCGAACCCAACGATCTGTCTGGCGGAAAAGAGCGTTTTGCCAGTGCAGGTTCTGATGTCTTCACACAAGGCTGCGTTCTCGGACTGTATGACGACGATCGCACCGAAGGCGTATGGAAACGCGGTGAAGGCGAACTCGAACAGTCGAGCTGGGAGGCGTTTGCCGAGTACTTGGAAGCACAACGTACTGCACTCGAGGGTGACGGCGGCAAGTCCTTCGCGGTGCTGATGTCGCCTTCGCTTTCGCCGACCGTCAACCGACTGGTTGGCCAGATCGCGAAATCCCTGCCAGAAGCGAAAGTCTGTCAATTCTCGTCCGTCGAGGATGGCTATCAACGCGCAGCCGCGACCCAAGCAGCTGGCCAGCCAGCAGAGCTACTGCTTGATATGAGTCAGGCAAAGGTGATTTGCTGCTTGGACAGCGATCCGCTGGGTGTCGACGCCAATTCGGTGGTTTACTCCCGGCAATTTGCCAAGAACCGAGAGCCGGTTTCCGGCAAAATGAATCGGCTCTATTCAGTCGAAGCCCGATACTCAGTCACTGGTTCTTCGTCAGACTCTCGCCTGGCCGTACGCAGTTCGCAGATTGGTGCGTTCCTCGCGAAGCTTTCCGCCAAGGTTGATGAGCTGCTCGAGGGCGGAAGCGCCGCGATGGAAGCCGCTGAACCGTTCGATAAAGTCGATGCGGAGCAGCGACTCGAGCGGATGGTTACCGCCATGGCCGACGACTTGGTCGCAAACAAAGGCCACGGAGTCGTTTACGTTGGAGCCCAGCAAAGCCTGGCGGTTCAGCTGGCCGCTTTGAAGCTAAACGAGAAACTGGAGAACCTGGGCACGACCGTTCACTTGCGACCCAGCCGCGCTCAGATTGAGGGCGTCGAGCCTATCGCGATCGATGAACTCTATAGCAGTTTGACTGATGGATCCGTCGATAATCTACTGATCCTCGGCGACAATCCGGTCTACACGACACCTTCTTCGATCGATCTTGGCGGTGCGATTGAGAAGCTTGAAAATGTCGTCTACCTTGGCGAATACAAAGACGAAACTGCCAAGAAATCGGCGTGGGTTCTGCCGCTCGCGCATCAGCTGGAAAGCTGGGGGGATGTCACCTCATCCGACGGAACTTACGGCGTCTGCCAGCCCCAAATCCTACCGCTTCTGGGCGGCAAATCGATGGTCGACATCCTTGCCATGTTGGCTGGCAGCGAGACGAGCGGCGAGGAATTGATTAAAGAGACCGTTAGCTCGATGGCTTCGCTGAACAGCCGGGCGTGGCGCGAGCTGCTCCACGATGGCTACCTGAAAGATTCCGCGGCGGAATCGCTCTCGGGAAGTGTCGGCGATGTTGATGGAGATCTTGGTAGCGAGCTGAACCTTGAGGAATTCGAGAACGGCGAACTGGAAGTCGTCTTCGCCGCCAGCGACGTGCTCTACGATGGCCGATTCGCTAAGAACGTTTGGCTGCAAGAGCTGCCGCAATCGATCACAAAGTTGACTTGGGATAACGCGGCAATCTTAAGCCCCGCGACGGCAAAGTCGATGGACCTCGACCAAGGGGAAATCGTCAAGCTTGTAGTCGACGATCGCAACATCGAACTTCCCGCCTTCCTGGTCCCCGGCACCGCGCCGGGAGTCATCGTTGCTCCGCTCGGCTATGGACGCGTTTGCCGTGACGAAGCAGTCAACAGTGACGAGCAAGTCGAAATCGGTAGCGATGTTGGTCCACTGCGTTCAACCGACAACATGTTCATTCAAACGGGCGTCGAAGCTCGGCCGACAGGCAAGATGTACAAGCTTGCCACTACCCAAGATCACTTCGCGATCGATGAGCTAGGGCTTAGCGAAGTAGAGAAACGAGCACCTCGCCTGGTCCGCGAAGGCACCCTGGAGAAGATCGAAGAGCACGGAAAGAACTACGTCGCGGATCTCGGCATCCACTCGCCCCCACTGGAGTCGCTGTGGGACGAGCCGATGAACACTGAGTTCGAGGTCGACGATTCTATTCCGTACCAGTGGGGAATGACGATCGACCTGAACAAGTGCACCGGTTGCAACTCGTGTGTGATCGCCTGCCAGAGCGAAAATAACACCAGCGTCGTCGGCAAGGAACAGGTTAGTCGCGGTCGGGAGATGCATTGGATTCGCGTCGACCGTTACTTCCGCGGTGAACGCGATATGCCCCAAATGGTTCACCAGCCGGTGGCCTGTGCCCACTGCGAAACGGCCCCTTGTGAACAAGTTTGCCCGGTTGCCGCGACAGTGCACACTGAGGAAGGCATCAACGCCATGGCGTACAACCGATGCATCGGGACTCGGTACTGTGCCAACAACTGCCCTTACAAAGTGCGGCGGTTCAATTACTTCAATTACAACACCGAGTATGGTTATTTCTACGGCTGGCAGCAGCGCGGCAAGATCGAAGAGGCTAGCCGCAAGTTGCAACAGCTTGTTCTTAACCCAGAGGTCTCCGTTCGGGGCCGTGGTGTGATGGAGAAATGCACTTACTGTGTTCAGCGGGTGCAAAACGTGAAGATCAACGCACGTGCTGAAGGCCGACTAATCGAGGATGGTGAAGTCATTTCGGCTTGCCAGGCGGCTTGTCCAACACAAGCCATCACGTTTGGGAACATCAAAGACCCTGAGTCGATTGTGAGCAAGCTCCAGCGTTCGCCTCGCGCCTACGACATGCTGGCAGAGTTGAACATCAAGCCTCGGACTCGTTACCTGGCACGCGTTCGCAACACACACGAGCTGTTGTTGACCGAGTCCCAACTGGAACCTTACGAGCCACATCACCA
>DNPC01000823.1 GCA_003501565.1 Planctomycetaceae bacterium
ACTGTTAGGCGAAGTTCCCCTGTACCGTAACGGCTTGTGATTCGAGCCAATCCGCGTGCTTGGTCCGAAGTCATTCGGCCTACTGGAAAAACAACACCAACATACGAGCGGTCAGATTGTTTTTGCTGGTGGAAACCCACGTGTGCCCAACGGTCTTCCGTTTCGCAGCGGTTCCAAGTGTTCGGATCACTACGCAGTAGTTTCCGGCCGAGTGCTAGTTCGACAGCGTCGATAAATTTGTCGAATCCCCAGTCATCGAGCACGTACTTCAGTCGCGCTAACTTGCGATCGGTGCGGTTGCCGCTCTTGATGAACACACGTACGATCGCTCCGGCGACTTCCATCGCTTCGGCGGCCGTGACAATAATGCCTGTGTCGCGTGCGAAGTCCCGGTGTCCGGTGATGCCGCCTAGTGTTAGGCTGAAATAGACACCGGCTGGCATTTCGGGCGAGTCGGTGACTTCGATCGCATGAAAGCCGATATCGTTGGTGTCATCGAGAGAGCTAATCGTACCGCCGCCATCAAAGGCGATGTTGAACTTCCGTGGTAGCCCATACATCTCCCGATGGTTTAGGATGTAATGGTGCATTTTCTTGGCCAGCGGCAACGTCTCAATCAGCTCGACTGGATCGATACCACTAAGCGGACTAGCTGTAACGTTGCGTATATTGTCTCCGCCGGATCCTAGGCTCGTTAGGCCCAAATCGCGAACGCCATACAGGATATCAGTCGCAGAATTAGCGGGAATCTCGCGCAGTTGCAGATTGGCGCGGGTCGTAATATCGATGTAGCCACCGGCGGAGCGATCGGATAGATCAGCGAGTCCCGAGAGCTGGTGTGACCAGACTTGCCCGCCTGGAATTCGTAGTCTGCACATAAACGAATCCTGGGCCGGGGCGACATAGAATAGCCCGTGAAATTTTGTCAGGAATACGTCAGTGCCTTTCGGGAATTCGCCACGGCTACTGCGTTGAGAAATTTCTTCCCACATGTCGAGCGGGTTCTTGTCGCGTTTGGCCTGTTCTTCCTTGCAGAGTTTTCCACCTGCAGCCTGTTGTTCATTTTGTGCTTGAAGCGCGTCCTGTGCTGGGTCCTGGTGATGTCCCGGCGTATCTCCTCCAACGCGAATGCTTGTTCCGGCAGTCTCGCCTCCGCCCGCCAAAACAGGAAGCCCACGCACAGTGCGAGCTACATCGGCGCCCATCATCAGGCCCGATAGGTATTGTTTCTGGGCTTCGCTAAAAGCTTGATCGCTCATTGGCTACTGAACTCGCTCCAAACTCACGGCCGAGTCTTTGTAGCTCGGCTGGCGGCTATAAGGGTCAAAATGCTTGAGTGTAAGACGATTGGTCGCACCGTAGTGCATCGGAATGAACACTTGGCCTTGTCCAACAGAGCTCGTCACACTCGCTTGGACAACAATCGAACCGCGGCGTGAGCGAACTCGCACCGAGTCGCCCGTAGCAATCGAAAGCTCTTGAGCATCATGCGGATGGATCTCGGCATAGATGGTTTCTGGATAAAGCTTCCGCAAGATCGGGCTCTGCGAAGTTCGGGTCTGCGTGTGCCACTGGCTCACGGTTCCGCGGCCTGTGAGAAGAATAAAGGGGTATTGGTCACTAGGCGGCTCTGGCATGGTACCGGGCTCGGCTGTGATCAATCGAGCTTTGCCGTCATGAGTAAAGAACTTGCCGCCAGCAAACAGGCGTCGCTCCTGCTCCGGCAATCCCGATGCGGCATCTTGCGTACTCCAGGGCCACTGGATTCCGCCGCATTGATCGATTTGTTCGTAGCCGTTAATCCCAGAGATGTCGTTCGGACGCCCGCAGCTAACACGCTGCATGATTTGAAAGACGGCCTCGGGGGTTGTCCAGTCGCTGAACATTTCGCCGCAACCCCAGTAGTCTGCGACTGCACGAAAGATACGAAAATCACTTAGCGCTTTTCCGGGAGCACGACGCACCTGTTTGTGTAAGCCGTAGCGTCGCTCGCTATTGATGAAAGTGCCTGATTTCTCCCCCCAACCTGCAGCGGGCAGCAGTAAGTCGCACTCGGCGGCAGTTTCGGTATTGGCATACATGTCTTGGACGACCAGGAAGTCGAGTTTTGCAAGGCGGCGTCGAGCGTCATCTTGGTCGATCCAACTGTGTGCGGGATTTGTCGCAATGACCCAGAGTCCGCGAATCTCACCCGAATCAATGCCGTCCATGATTTGATCGTAGCTAAGGCTGTTTTGATCCGGAATCCTCTCGCTTTGGATTCCAAGGATTTCAGCGAGCCGCTGGCGATCCTCGGCGCTCGCAAAATCGTGATGGCCAAACAGGTTTGTGGTGTTTGACCACAGCCGGGAGCCCATTGCGTTGCACTGGCCCGTAATGCTATTTGCACCAGTGCCCGGGCGACCGATGTTTCCGGTGATCAACGCCAGGTTGATGATCGCCTGTGCCGTACGCACTCCTTCGTAACTCTGGTTGACACCCATCGTCCACCAAAATGACGCTGCACTTGCATCGGCGATTTTCCGAGCGGTACGACGAATTACTTCTTCATCGATACCACTAGCCTGTGCAGTTACTGCGGGCGTGTAAGCATCCACACATTGCGAGAGTTCTTCGAATCCACACGTCGATCGTTCGACAAAATCTTTATCGACGCCGCCGATCGCAATAACCTCACGAGTGAGTCCATATAGCAAGATCAAATCGGACTTGGGGCGAAGTTGTAGGTGTTCGGTTGCCGCCATCGCCGTTTCGGTTACTCGTGGATCGAGCACCACAATCTCGGGATCATTTGGGTTGCGGAGAACACGTTCCCACATGATCGGATGTCCGATGCAAGGATTTGCACCCACAAATACGAGGCAGTCGCTTGCCTCAAAATCGGCGTAAGTGTACGGCGGAGCGTCAAACCCGAACGATTCTTTGTACGCCGTTACAGCGGTGGCCATGCACTGCCGGGTGTTACCATCCCCGTGTAGCATGCCCATGCCGAATTTCGCCAAACACCCTAAAAACGCCATCTCCTCGCAGGCAATTTGCCCAGTACTAAGGAATGCCACCGACTGTGGACCATGCTCTTTGCCGATCTTTTTGAACTCGTGGCAGAACATCTGAAGTGCTTCGTCCCAGTCGATTGCGATCAGCTGGTTGCCCTCGCGCCGCATCGGCGTGGTCGCACGGTTGGGGCTGTCGAGAACGCGCAGTGCTTCCCAGCCCTTTGGACAAGCCATTCCCAGGTTGACTGGGTACTCCGATTCTGGCGAAAGGCCTACTGCCAAGCCTTGCTGTAGGTGCAAGCGAAGCCCGCAACCGGTCGCGCAGTAGCCACAGACAGCTGTGGTCACCTCGTCCGCCGCCAATGATTTGTGCGTCATTCCCAGGCCGTGCTCGCCGGGCGAAAGAAGCAACTCACGTGTCATCGGCCCTTCATGCCGCTGGAGGATCGGCAGCACTTTTTCAGTCAATACACTGTTTCGAATCATCGCAACGTCCCCGGCATTCTGTCGAAGGACACGCTTGCGAAGTACAGCAGCCTCTCGCAAATCTCACCGGCTAGAACTACCGTTGCGGAGAGTGATACCAAGATAGCTGCTAGTGGAAGCGGCGTTAGAAAAGCCACGGCTATGAGGGATAGACCAGCGACGGCAGTCAAATAGCGGATGCCCTTCAGTTCACGAAAGTGCTGCTCAACAATGGCCCGTGCATTGCGATCGTGCGGGAGGTCCGCTTGGCGTGCTGGTCCGAACAGGATAGACCACTCGTACCAGGCTTTGGCAGCCTGAATAGCGAAAACGACCGCCATCGTCACTGGCGCGCGTTCGGCAAATAGAATTATCGCACAACATGCTGTTGCGCCGAAGCTAGCCGCGGTCAAGTAGAACCTTGTCATCGTGCGCTCCGCACGCCACGGCTCACGCTGTGTAACAACATAGATCATGCCGCTAGTGAAGATCGCAGCCAGCCCGGTGATGATGCTACCCACTAGGGAAACCACGAAGAGCCATGTGGGAAATTGAAGACTTGGCCAGTACTCGTCAGACAGTCCGATTGCCGTTGAACCCAGAAGTAAGCTGCTGTAAGCACCAAACAGAATCGCCTCGCGACTGAGCCAGCTTGTCCGGATCCCCAGGAAAACTCGCCAAGCACGAGTAGGTTGTCCAAGGTGCAACGGCGCAATTGCAAGTCCGGCAATTGCGAGTAACGCTGCCAGGCCTAGGACCAGGTGCCACACAACGTCAACCAGATCCAACACGCTTAGGACGCCCGCCGCGACGATCACTCCGACAGAGGATTGTGTTAAACACAGCATAGCGGCCAACGGCCAGTGGCTTTCCTGGGGCGTTAGAAGTAGCTGGTCCTGTGGGGAGAGGTATCGCTCAGTCGATTGCGTTTTGAATGTCGTTGTCGGTCGAGTGATATGGCTGAGTGGTGCCGACGGAACAAGGCGTTCTTCTGGCTCACAGGGCTCTTGCTGGACTTCTACCAGGCGAATCGCAATCGCTTCGTTCGGGCAGGACTGTACGCATGCTGGGGCTTCGTTTTGCTCAAGTCTTTGGCGGCACATGTCGCATTTGCGAACAATACCCAGGCGGTGACTATATCTAGGGACTTCATAGGGGCACATCAGCATGCAATACTTGCAGCCAATGCATTGGTCGTCCAAGTGCTTTACGATCCCCGTGACTGGATCTTTGTCGTACGCTTTTACTGGGCACCCGTTCAGGCAGCCTGGGTCTTCGCAATGATGGCAAGCGGTGGTAACGTGCTGAATCGCTGGCGTTCGGGCCTCGGTATCGACGAGCGTCCCAACACTCCGCCAAGCTTCTTCTTCGTCAAGTCCGTTGAGTGTATGGCAGGCGACCACACAGGATTTGCAGCCGCTACAGGCGTCCAGGTCAACTTCGAAAGCATACTGCTGGTGCTCTGATGGCTGAGACGCGGGCATCAGTGCCTGGTAGTACTTTGATTGAGCCGGTTCAGCCGTTAACTGCTCATGAGACTCGCTGAATCTTTCGACAGCACTCAGCTCGGTTTGCTCATCCAACAATAGCTCAACCAACGATCGCTTGGATAGCGATTCGATGTCTAGCGTGGGTTGATCGGATGTTGAACGGATGATCGTGCTCATGCAAAGGACGAATCGTTGCAATTGTTGCGAAGGAAGAGAACAGAGGAATGGGAGCGGTCAAAACTGGAGCAGAGCGATACTGCTCAGCGCGCCATCGGCAAAACTCGGTATCGCGATTTCCGCATGGTCTGCTTCGCCGAGCAATGCTTCTTCGCCGTCAGCACAAGCTAGTACCACATCGGGAATCGTATCGGGATTTTCGACTTGGGGTGCAGCATCTTGCACTGATAGTGTGCCACCGTTTGGAATCCAAACGGACACGTTTTGGGCCAGTGGCGAAGTGTCACTACCGATGAGAACGAGCGTTTCGGCCAGTCCGGCATGGAATGTTGGGATGCCCACTGCCAAATCTAGGGACTCAGCAGACGCACCCGCCGCGCGGAGAAAACCCGGGTGATTCTTGAGGTCGGCGTGGATGACCGTCCGCCCGGATGCCCAGGCCTGCCCGGGCAAGC
>DNPC01000746.1 GCA_003501565.1 Planctomycetaceae bacterium
GTGAAAATCAGACCGGCTCCGCCGATGGCGCGCGCTCCATAATGGACCAGGTCAAACGTACTGACCTCCCCATCGACCCCCGAGTACAGTGACATCGGCGACAGCCCAATGCGATTGCGAACCGTGATGTCGCGGAGGTTGATCTGGTCAAACAGGGATGGCATTGCATACTCCTTGCCGGAAAAGGCGATCGTTGCCCTCTCAACGATCGGTCGAGGACAGATTTCCTATCTTGCACGAGCACCGGCTCGTTGGATTGAATGAATGTGCGGGCCGAAAGGAGACGGCTCGGATTACGCCTGGGGCCAATCGGACTCGCGATACGATGGAAAGTCCGTGTAGCCCTCTGGTCCCGCGCTGTACCAAATGCTGGCATCAGGCATTGCTGCCAGTGGCCAATCGTTGGCAAAACGCTCGACGAGATCTGGGTTCGTGATGAATGGACGACCGAACGCAATCAGATCGGCTTGCCCATCGTCGATCACCGCTTCTGCATCCCGTTTGTCATAGCCACAGTTGCCCATCAACGTCCCTCGATAGACATCGCGAACCTCTTCGAGTGTGAGGTAGTTGCCAAACTCGTGACGCCCAAACGTGGTGCCGTCGATCACATGCAAGTAAGCAAGGTCGTAAGCGTCGAGCTCTTTCGAGTAGTACAGGAACGCTTCGCGAAAATCTTCGGAGCCCATGTCGTTGTAATCGGTGTTTGGCCCGAGCCGGACACCAACTCGCCCGGCACCAAAGACTTCGATGACCGCTTCGAGGACTTCGCGGAGCAACCGGAAGCGGTTCTCGAAGCTCCCGCCGTACTCGTCGGTGCGGTGATTCGTGCTGCTTTGCAGAAACGTGTCCAACAGATAGCCGTTGGCCGCATGAATCTCGACTCCGTCGAACCCGGCGTCCTTCGCACGACGCGCCGCAGTGCGGAAGTCGTTGACGATTCTCGCCATCTCGTCGGTCCGCAGTTCGCGAGGCACCTCAAACGGTTTCTTACCACCCGGAGCATGGATGTATTCGCCGCGGTGCTTAATCCCTGAGGGTGCGACCGGCAGTGAACCATCGGCATGAAATGAACTATGCGAAGCCCGGCCCATGTGCCACAGTTGCATGAAGATCTTGCTACCTTCTTCGTGCACAGCATCAACAACAGGTCGCCAGGATTCTGCCTGCTCGTCGTTTTCAATCCCAGGTGTGTTCACCCAACCACGTGCTTCATCTGAGATCACAGCGGCTTCACTAATGATCAAGCCTGCCGAAGCGCGTTGACGGTAATATTCCACCATCAGGTCATTCGCGAGACGTGACTCGTCTGAACGCGCTCGTGTCATTGGTGCCATGGCGACCCGATTCTTGAGCGTCACATCGCCAATGCGTACGGGCGTTTGAAGGGTTGAGGTTTCGGTGTTTTCGAGAGTTGAAGTAGTCATTGCTCTTTCCTTTGGTTTCGTGCGTGATAGTTACGCAAGTAACTGTCTGGGTAAAAAAAGGGAAATCAAGCTGCGTCTTGCTGGCGATGACTCCAGGCCTTCTCCAGCAGCTCGACGAGCTGCCGACATTCGGCTTTCGTCAGGCCACTGCATACATCCGCATGCAACGCCATGACCGGTTCGTCCATCGAGTCGGTCAGTTTCTTTCCGGCTTCCGTCAAGCTCACGTACCAGACACGGCGGTCTTCAGAACAGTGTTCCCGTTCTACCAGACCCCGCTTTTCAAGTTTGTTGACGAGACCGGTTACAGCTGCAGTGCGAGCAATCAGACGTCGCCGAACCTCAAGGATCGGTAACGGCTTCTTCTCACCCCGCAGAATTCGCAGCACGTTGTATTGAGGCTGAGTCAGGTCGTATTCACGGAACAACTGACCGAAACGAAATTGGAACTCATCATTGGTTCGCAGGGTGGCCACGACGACCGCCTGCTGCACCGAATCAAAGCCCTTTCGCTTTCTTAGATCGCGTTCGAGTTTGCCAACCATCTTTCCTTCCTCAAGTAACTGCCGCTTACTTTTCTTAATAATAGTTGCGCAGATAACTATCGTCAAGGGGGTTGGCTGAATTTCGTCAAGATTGCCCGTATTCAGTGACTTCGCCGTAATGCTGATTTGTTCAGCTTCCATCTCGAAGTTGCCAGCCAATCCAGCTTCGGTACTCTTAAGCCTTCAGCTCACTGGCGTTGGTATGCTGTACTCATCCCATCAATTGCGTCAGCAGCGACAGGTAATCGTGGGCTCAGGCTAGAGCTGCCTTGGAATAACGTGGTCGTATTTCTCGGCAACTCTGTGAGAGCCTGGGGATCGCTGATAGGCGCAGTCGCACTCTTGGCGAATGTTCCAATGCTAATTCTCAGTAGCAAACCTTGATGGAGTATACCGCTGGGATGCGAACTCCAAAGTGATTCGCGCGAGTGCGTGGAATGCCATCGGATAGTTCCGTCATTGCGGGTTGCATAGTTAAGCCGTCGATGGAGAGCGGTGAAGGGATTACCGAAACCGATTTACTCAAGAATTTGTGATTGTGGTCGTCCTCAGGCAGCGTACGCTCGAAGAATTACGTCTACGGATTGGGCAACGTTCCTGCGTAGTTCGTCACGTTTGGGTGGCCTACAAATACCTAGCTGAAGTCGAAGATGGCGTTGCCCCTGCCACATGCTCACTAGTTGATCTGAGGCTATGGATGGTTGGGGAGTATTCACCAAACCGCGTTTAGTCGCTTGGCGGAATAGATCGGTCAGAAATTCCTGCGAGCGTTTGGGCCCCCATTTATAGAACCTTGAGACTAGCTCCGGATGACGTCGAGCCTCAGAGATGATCAGCCGTCCAAGATCGATCGTGTCAACATTGGTCAGCAACTCGATCAGTCGGACGCCATAGTCGATCAAGTAAGATCGCAGCTGGCGTGCGTTGTCCAGAGGTGAGACATGCGGAAATGCCTCAAATGCCCCAGCCTGTTCTTGGATCACGGCCTCCAAGAGTGCCTGCTTATCTAGGAAATGGCTGTAGACGGTCCTCTTGGAAACCTCGGCTTCCTGCGCAATTGCATCCATTGAAGTTGAAACAAAGCCGTGTTTCAGGAAGCAAGACTTGGCTGCACGAACGATAGCAATCCGACGTTTCGGATCCTTCTGTCGGCCCCTTTTCCCGATTTCTGGCTCTTTCTTTCCTTTGGAAGCTCTGCTTTTCATTGGAAACTCATCGACTGGGCTTGGCAGAAAAGTATACTGCCCTGACTAGTTTACTTTAGCGTGTACGAATAGTAGTTTTCATGCTTCGCATTGCCCTAAAGATGTTGTTTGGAGATTCAACCAAGTACCTCGGGCTCGTTCTTGGAGTGGCGTTTACAACGTTGCTCGTTAATCAACAGCTTGGCATCTTCTTGGGATTGCTCAGTCGTTCAGGTAGTGCAATCAGCGATGCAGTCGAGGTTGATATTTGGGTTATGGATCCCGGTGTTGAGACTCTGGATGTAGTTTTACCGTTACGCGAAACGGAATTGTATCGCGTCCGAGGTGTAAATGGCGTGAAATGGGCCGTACCGTTTTTCCGTGGCGCAGGAACAGTAAGAACGATTGATGGGGATGTCGAGGCCACGACGGTGTACGGTGTCGACGATGTATCACTGATCGGTGTTCCGCAGGGGATAGTCGTTGGAGACATTAGGAATCTGCGACGGCCTAATGCTGTCGTGGTCGACGAAGACGGATTTCGGAGAATCTTCCCATCCAAGGAGTTTCAAACTGGGCTCGAGTTCGAATTAAACGATCGCAGAGCAATTGTTGTCGCTGTGGTAAAGGCGTCACCTTCATTCTCCTCGGGGCCGGTACTCTACACCCGCTACTCCGAAGCGTTGCTGTTCACGAACAACGGTCGCAACCAGTTGTCATTTATTCTGGCGAAGTCAGATGGTAGTAGAAACATGCTGAAGTTACGCAATGACATATGCCAACAAATCGGTCTGAAGGCTGTCACGTCGAATGAGTTCAAACGTGCAAATGTTCAATTCGTGATCGATAACACTGGGATCCCAACAAGTTTCGGAACGGTTGTTGCCTTGGGGGCTATCGTCGGTGTTTGCGTCGTGGGCTTGTTAACCAATCTGTTCGTAATCGAGAATCTACGTCAATTTGCATCACTAAAAGCCATCGGTGTAAGGAATTCGCGGATCATTAAGATGGTGTTTGTGCAGACTGGTACCGCCGGTATTGTTGGATGGGCAATTGGCTTGGGTGGCGCGGCCGCGTTTTTCCAGTTTGCGGGGCAAGGTGACCCGAGCTTTCGAGGCTTTTACTTACCGTGGTATGTCGCAACAGGTTCGGCCGCACTGGCATTCTTCATAATGCTCGTAGCGTCAATCATTGGCCTGCGAAGGCTTCTCTTTATTGACCCTGCAATCGTATTCCGAGGCTGAAATCTCATGGAAATACGCGATTCAAAGCAAGTCTTGAAGGCAGCCCCATCCATCGTCGCCTGCGAGTGCATCGAAAAGTCTTTTGGTAAAGGACAAACGCGGACGCGTGTCCTCAGGGGGGCCACTTTTGCCGCATGGGAAGGAGAACTGACCTACATCGTCGGTCCATCAGGCTGCGGAAAAACTACACTCATCTCCGTCGCTGGTGGTTTACTTACGCCCGACAAAGGAATCGTAAGTGTCTGCGGAACGGAACTCACGAGACTACCGAGCCAAAAGCTTGCGGACTTTCGGCTTAAAAACATCGGCTTCGTTTTTCAGCAATTCAACCTACTGCCATCTCTGAGTGCCGTGGAAAATGCAGCTATACCTCTTGTCGCACAAGGCGAGTCGTACGGCAAGGCTGCGCGTCGCGCTAGATCGCTTCTAAACGATCTTGGAATCGAATCAGAAGCAACCAAACGTCCAAGCCAGCTTTCTGGTGGCCAGCAACAACGTGTTGCAATTGCAAGAGCCCTTATCCATAACCCTCGAGTTCTCATCTGTGATGAGCCAACAGCATCTTTGGATGCTTCAAGTGGAAAGGTCGTCATGGAGCTGCTGCGTGAAAAAGCAGTTGAGCCCGGCAGAGCTGTTGTAGTTGTGACCCATGATGATCGCATTTTTCCGCTCGCTGACCGGATTGCAGAAATGGCCGACGGTATCGTTAAGAACTAGCAATTACAATCCAGGACGCATTACTTCACTATGCTTACATATCGCCTGCTAATGACTGGTTCCGCCCTGATCGTGACTATTGCAATCGCTGGCGCGACCTTTTCCATAGCGACGAACGAACCGGTAGTTCGGGACGACGCTCCGCTCTTCACCCCAGCCATGCGGCCAACGATCGATGCTGATTCGACATCGCTCAGCTTCTCGCGAGGTGACCTGATTGGCGCCGTAGGCATCGTCGAACCGGCGAGCAGGCTTGTATCAGTTGGAAGCACGGCAAGTGGAGTTGCGAAGGACGTGTTGGTAGTCCCAGGTCAAAAAGTGACCAAAGGGGAAAAGCTCTTTACTATCGACGACCGATTTGCGAAAGCAGAGGTCAACGTAGCTAGGCAAGAGCTGCGGGCAGCGCAGGCACGGCTCATGGAATTGCAAGGACAGGTCACCCAAGTAATTGCCCGCGTGGAATCCGCAAGAGCTACCTTGGAGTTGTCAAACGTCAAGCTAAGAGAGAGTAGACAGCGTTTTGCCAGGACGCAATCGCTCAGAGTGAACGATGCTGTCTCGCAAGAGGAATTCGAGCAGAAGCGAAACGCAGTCGACATAGCATCCGCCCAACTCGTTGATGCTGAGGCAGGGTTGAAAGAGGCCGAATCTGATCTAGCCTTACTAATCGATAAACCAACTGATGGCAACAAGAGCTTCTCCGGTGCATCATTGTTTGTACGGCAAGCTGATGTTTCAACTGCGCAAGCATTGCTTGAACGCGCGATGGTCAACCTCGACTTGCACACGATACGCGCGCCGCTTGGTGGAACCGTCTTGAGCGTTGACTTACAACCGGGTGAGTATGTTGTGACCGCAACACTCGCTGAGCCGCCTATCGTTCTCGGCTCAATGTCTCCGCTTCATGTCCGAGCGGAGATAGACGAATCCGAGATCACACGTTTTCAAGAAGGTTCTGCAATCGCATCGGTACGAGGACAGCCTAACATCCGGTTTCCACTCCAGTTTGTTCGTGTTGAGCCGCTTGTCATTCCAAAGTCCACGCTAACTGGGGCAGCGTCCGAACGCGTCGACACTCGAGTTATGCAGGTGGTCTACGCGCTTCCGGCTGAGTCCAGTGAGACGATTTCTGTTCAACCCGGGCAACAGGTCGACTTGCTCATCGAGGTGTGCAATCCGTAACTGGGATCACGGTCGGTACAACTTCACGTATTGCAAGACCAGATATAGCCTAAACCAGTTGGTTGCTGCAGCCCCGCATCCCACGAGCCTGACGCCGAGATTGCCAACCGTGAGTCTTGCTTGCAACAGCGCTGTCATAAAGTGAATTGAATTGGAGCATGCGAAGCCGGGATGTCCTTTGCGTCCGAAAGGGAAATCTGGTTACTCAAGTTTAGCAGGGAGCGGAGCAGATTTCTGGTCAGGCAATAGAGGTGAATTCGCACCATCTTTTGGCTCCCGAACTTCTGACCAAAATAGCTTCTGAAGAGTCTCGTCATTGATGTAATCCTTTGGGTTTTCGTCGGTATTCCCTACTGAAAGCTGCAGGTGTTGTTTTCTACACGAGATCGCAATTGTGCACGATGTTCGCGCGGACACCGCTGCGAGTTAGGCCGTGAGTAATTTCGCCTAGGTTGGACAAACACGTTCAGGTTTACCACAGC
>DNPC01000617.1 GCA_003501565.1 Planctomycetaceae bacterium
GTGGCAGCGTCGAGTCGTTGCCAGTCGATGGTACAAGTTTTCTCCCTGTGCTTAGAGGTTCATCGAATTCCCATCGCACTTTTGTCTACGGAATGCATAACAATTATCCGGAGGGTCCGCCCTATCCGATTCGGTCCGTCTGTGATGGCAGATACCATTGGATTCACAACCTCCGGCCGGACGAGATCTACATTGAAAAGCACCTGATGGGCGTCAAGGATGATGGGCGTCTCAACAACCGTTACTGGCAGGATTGGGTTTGGCACGCCACGACGGACCGGAGAACTTACGATTTGGTGGCTCGCTATCAACGCCGCCCTGAATTTGAGTTGTACGATCTTTCCGTTGATCCGTTCGAGCATCAAAACTTGGTCGACAACCCAGACTTGGAAGACGTCCGGAGGCGGCTCGCCGATGCACTGGAGACCTGGATGACTGAGCAAGGTGATCCCGGAATTCCAGTCGACACCCGCGCGGTGCACGGCGCCTCACGTTCTGGGCAATTTCCCTATGGGCCCGCAGGCGCCAAAGTGGATCATCAATAGTCCTATGTAGAATCCTTATCCAACATTGCGGCTTCAAACTACTGTAGCCAGCTGAACTCTTGTTAACAGATTGGAGACACTCTCATGAAAAACAACCAATCGCGGTTCGCCCGCAAGCTAGCTTTCGTTCTTGCGCTAGCGATCTGTCCACTGACTAGTAGCGCCTCGAAATCTAGCGCTGCCGCCCAGGAAACGGCTCAGGAAACCAAAAAACCGGTCAAACTAGCGGCAGATGCTAAGACCGTTGATCCGAAACAAGACGCTTGGTATCAGAAATACAAGAACCAGGAGAATATTCCCGAGCCGGGTGAGATGCTGATCAACACAGCCAAGGAGCCCAGTCTTAAGCGTGGGTTCACCCCTTTGTTTAATGGCAAGGATCTCGACGATTGGACTCCCCGTGGCGGGCACTGCACATTTGAAGTGGTTGATGGGATGATCGTCGGCACTTGTGTACCAGGTTCGCCCAGTACTTACTTGAGCACAAAGCGGGACGACTACACAGACTTTATTTTCACCTGCGAAATGAAGTGGGAAGAAGATGGTAACTCGGGCGTGATGTTTCGCGCGAAGGTAAAGGATGGCAAAAAGGGCGAGGTGGTATACGGTCCGCAGGCAGAAATGGAAGGCATCTCTGGCGACCGATACTGGAACGGAGGCATCTACGGCCAAAGTTGCGGTGGTTACTTTTACCCGGTTTGGCTGAAAGGACATGAGGAGGCCCGCGGATCGCTAGACCGCGAAGGTTGGAATCGCCTTACGATTCGTGCCAAAGGTAACGATGTGAAGACCTGGGTCAACGGTGTCCCGGTCGCCCATTGGAAGGACGACGGTTCCTACCCCAAGGGATACTTCGGACTCCAGGTGCATGCCGGCAAGAAAGGTAAAGTGATTTGGCGCGATATTCGCGTCAAAGAGCTCGACGGAGCACCAAAGAAGCGCAACAACAAAAAGTAGCAGTGAAGCCGATGGGCGGCCTTACAAAGCGAATCGGCTCAGTGACTTTTTGTTCAGTGAATCTGCGCAGTGACTTTCTGTTCAGCTTCTGCGCAGTGAGTCTGCTCAGTGGCATCCTGGTTTTCATGCGGCTGTCGGCTTCTTTAAATGAGCCATGATGGGGCATGCGGTTGTTATTCCCGGTCAGTGACCATGACATTGCTGGCCAGAGCACGAACAACGCGTTGTTCCAGGCCATTTTCTTCCTTGCGCAGCCGCGCGAATTCAGCCGTGGTGAGATCCGAAGGTAGCTGGCCAATATGGCAAATGGGTTCACCGGGGCTGGTGGCTGGCAGCGTTGTCATGCCGATTACGACCCCCGCAAAGGGCGAATGCAGCACTCGCTGTTCTCTGCCAAGCAGCGTGGTGTTTGTTGCGATGGGTTGTCCTTCTTCGATGATCTCACCAGGCTTGACGTGAAACTGCAAGAAGCCGCCACGATCCGCACGAACCCATTTCGTTGTCAGGATTTTGAGCTGGTAATCGGGGCTGGAGGTCTTGTCGTCGGTCATCCCTAGGTAAGACAGAGTGTTCTTGACCCCACGGATGGCCGATTCGACGATCCGTGGCTCGACCTTCGACACTTCACCACCTTCAAATACAATCGTCGGGCAGCCCGCCCGCGTTGCTTCTCGCCGCAAAGATCCGCGTGGGCCCTTGCCATCCAATAGTAGCTCGCACCCGAATGCCTCGGCAATTTGCAATACCTTTGGGGAATCTAGGTCGGCGCGCACATTCGGGTAGTTGGTCCGGCGCACCGAAGCGGTGTGGAGATCGATCCCGTAATCACAACGCGAGACGATTTCATCAAAAATTGTCCTTGCCATGCGGCTCGCCAGGCTGCCCTGAGACGAGCCAGGAAACGAACGATTCAGGTCGCGACGGTCCGGGAGATATCGAGAGTGACGATCAAATCCGAGCAGGTTCAAAACGGGTGCCAAGAGCAAAGCACCCCGCCGCACGACTAGCGATTCGTCCTGAAGCAGCTGACGGATTGTTCCGGTACCGTTGATCTCATCGCCGTGTAGGGCCGCGGTTATGAAAACAGTTGGTCCGGGTTCTTGTCCCCTCCGTATGTGGATCGGGATTTGCACATCCATCCCGCTATAGCTCTCGCTAACCGCCAATTTGAGATCCAACGCACTACCTACTGGAACTGGCGTGTGTTGCCACGAATCGATGGATGGTTTTGAATCCGACTTGGACATGGTGGTTCTATTTTCGGGGGTGCAAGACGCGCGGCGAGGTCGTTTCGTGGCTGCAAAGTCTACCTAAGCGTTCACAACGCGGCGACGGGAGTCAATGGCACGGTGGCACAGGAGTACAAAAAGGGTCCCGCTCCACGCTGGTGGCAGTTAGAATATTAAGTTGCTCGTTTCCTTGAGCCCCTCCTACTGGCCTGCCTGCCGCATGAAAAAGCCGCAACCTCTGAACGCGAATTCCCTGCGATACGATATCGATTTTGCGGTACCGCAACGTCACCGTTTGCGCTTCACGCAGGATTGCTTTGGAGCCGAGTTCGATGTCGTACGGGAGCTCTTCGAATCGCACGCCGGCAGTCCCGCTCGGTTGCAGATCTGGTGCGATGAGGGATTGTGCGATTTTGATCGCGGATTAACGAGACGTTTGGAAAACCAGTTTGGCTCAGCAACTGAGCTCGAACTCGTCGACCAGGTTCGTACGCTACCCGGCGGCGAATTGATCAAGAATGATGCCAGTTACGTAAATGGTCTGCTGGAGTCGTTCAATGAAAATGATCTCGACCGTCGAAGCTACGTCGTAGTCATCGGCGGTGGAGCAGTATTGGATACCGTTGGCTATGCAGCAGCCGTTGCGCATCGCGGTATTCGCCTGATCCGGTTTCCGACGACGACGCTGGCCCAGGCTGATTCTGGAGTCGGAGTCAAGAACGCAGTCAACTGGTTCGATAAGAAGAACTGGAAAGGCACGTTTGCGACACCTTGGGCGGTGATCAATGATTACGGTCTGCTGACTGGCTTGAGCGATCGAGACTTTCGTTGTGGATTCTCCGAAGCCGTCAAAGTGGCTTTGCTCAAAGATAAGGACTTCTTTGCCTTTCTATCGCAACGGGCAACCGAGATTGCTCAAAGGAATCAGCTAGACGCTTCGGAGGCAATTCGAAAATCCGTCTTGTTGCACCTTGATCACATTACACGCGGTGGAGATCCATTCGAATCACGCGAGGCTAGACCACTTGATTTTGGCCATTGGTCAGCTCATAAGCTTGAAGCGCTTACGGATTTTGAGGTGCGTCACGGTGAAGCGGTCTCGATCGGGATCGCAGTGGACGTAGCCTATTCACAGTTAAAGCTTGGATTGCCTGCAGAGGTGACCACCCAAACTCTCTCGATTCTGCAACAACTGTATTTGCCAACGTGGCACACCGCGCCGGATGAAGACGTTATCTTCGACGGACTGGAGGAGTTCCGTCAGCATCTTGGCGGCCGACTTACTATCACGCTACTGACCGACGTTGGTAGCCCAATAGACGTACACGAAATCGATCGTGGCGCGATGCGGGAAGCCATCGCGATGGCCGCTCAGGCGGCTGGAATTGTTCGTTCGTAATCGTTAGCTGCCCGGTTACTCTACACCAGGTTAATCTGCTCTATCAGATTGCCAAAACGTCATCGATTACATGTCCGTGCACGTTGGTAAGTCGGCGTTCGAGCCCATTGTGATAGTAGGTCAGGCGCTCGTGGTCGAGCCCCATCAGGTGCAAGAGCGTGGCGTTGAAGTCATATACAGTTGTTGGATTGACTACGGATTTGAAGCCAAATTCGTCGCTTTCACCGTAGCTAAAGCCGCTTTTTACGCCGGCACCGGTCATAAAGCATGTAAACGCACCTGGGTTATGGTCGCGCCCGGTACCATTGGACTGCAGGAACGGCATTCGGCCAAATTCCGTTGCCCAAACGACTAGGGTATGCTCCAGCAGGCCACGTTGCTTCATATCGGCCAGCAATGCGGCCGTCGGTTTGTCCATGATCTCAGCTTGCAGGGAATGCGTCTTAAAAATGTTCGAGTGCGAATCCCAGTTTGTGATTCCGTTGCCACCAGAAGGATCGCTGCCGTTAAATAGCTGCACAACCCGCACGCCTTGCTCGATCAAACGACGCGCAAGAATGCAGTTCTTTGCGTACTCGCCGCGTAGCTCGGTACCACCTTCAACTCCATAGGCATCAAGCGTGGACCGTGTTTCGTCCGACAGATCCATTACCTCGGGGACAGATGTTTGCATTCTTCCGGCGAGTTCATAACTGGCTATACGGCCAGCAAGATTGGCGTCGCCGGGGAACTTTTCTAGGTGACGCGCATTGAGTCGAGCGAGCAAATCGATTGTGCCGCGGTCGTCGCTGGCGGAAAAAGAGGCTGGTCGCCGCAGGTTGTTGGGTGGGTGTTTCGCATTGAAGTCAGTGCCCTGAAACGCTGCAGGTAAAAAACCGTTCCCAAAGTTATTCTTGCCGCTTCGCGCTAGTCCCCGCGGATCGTTAATCGCAACAAATGCGGGTAATTCCTGATTCTCGGTGCCGAGCGCGTAGGTGACCCAGGCACCGAACGAAGGAAAGCCCTCCATCGTGAACCCCGTGTTCATGAAGTTCTCGCCTTGAGGGTGGGCACTCGTTTCGGTGGTCATCGAGTGGATGAAACAGAAGTCATCGATTTGTTCAGCCAAATTGGGTAGTAAGTCGGAAACCACTTTGCCCGACTCGCCGCGTGGACGAAATTTCCAAAAGGGTTTGGCGATATTACCACTTGGGCCTTCAAACGTCACCGCCGGCAGCCCAGGAGGTTTCTCCCCATGCAGTTTCTCAAGCGCCGGTTTGTAGTCAAACGTATCCACGTGGCTGACCGCGCCCGGCAAGTAAATAACAAGCACTTGCTTCGCAGGCGTTTGGTGATGTGATTTTCGGGGCGTGTAGGGATTGTTGGGATCGATCTCTGGGCGGATCGGCGTTTTTCCGCTGACCGTATTTGCATCGTCGGCCAGAAGCCCTTCCTGCGCCAGCAGCCCGGCCAGACCGAGCCCGGTTGCGGACAGGCCTGCGGTTCCAAGGAAGCCTCTGCGATTGAGCAGGTGGCGGCCAAGTGGCGAGAGTTTTTCAGCGTTGTTCATCGTTCTTGCTTCTCAGTATTTTTTGCTTCTCAGTGTTCCTGACTTCGTTCTTGCTTCTCAGTGTTCCTGACTTCGTTCTTGCTTCTCAGGTTTCCTGGCTTCATTCTTGCTTCTCAGTGTTCTTGCTGCTTAGTGGCTGTGGCTGCCGAGTGGTTTGTTTCGGATATCGAATGGAGCGCGTTTTTCGGGGGCTCCCAATTTGGCTTGCGACGTTTTGACTTGCCTGGCTGTGACCTGCCGAGATTGCGCCTTCATCCCCAAGGCAAGGCAAACTCCATACACTCAAGGTAGAAACGCAAATTCGTTTGTATTCACCAACGCGCGGCAGACGATTGCCAGAGACTGTGATTTTGCAATCTTTACGGCATCCGCCTGTTCTCCATCAGTGCAGCGGCGCCCTAGCACGAGCTGGAAACATTTGACAATTGCATTCTCCAGATCTTCGTTACTGTCAACGAACGCTCGCTGAGCAATTCTCTCTGACTGATCAACAACGAAACTACTGTTGAGTAGATTAAGGGCTTGAAGCGGAGTCGTAGAGACGGGGCGTTTTGCCCTAACTTGACCGCAATCTGGGAAATCAAATGCGGTGAACATCTGGTCGTCGACTCGCCGCATCCTTTCTTGGTAGAGCATACGTCGCCATGTGTGAGCGCCGTGATTGTCGATTACCTCCCACTGCGCGTAGGTCTTTTTCTCGTTGTGTATGCGATACGATTTCCCGCCGATTTTGCGATCAAGTTCGCCGGAGGCCAGCAAGATAGAGTCGCGCAGGACTTCTGCTTCCACACGCCGCGGTGGAAAACGCCACAGCAGTCTACTGCCAGCGTCGGCGAGCATGCCCGCTTCATGCGGCGCGCTGGATTGCCGGAATGCCCTGGACATCACCAGAGTGCGGACCATTCGTTTGATCGACCACGGGCGAACTTCTGTTGTCGTTCGGTCCACCGTGTTGCTCTGCGGTGATACGAATTCGTCGGCCA